>JAPPKP010000053.1 GCA_028819955.1 Rhodospirillaceae bacterium
GCTGGGCGACGACGTGCAGGGCGCCGTTGCCGTCCAGCGCCCGTGCCTCGACGAGGACGTCCCCGATCTCGTACCCGTAGGCGCCGGCATTCATGCGGAGCGCGCCGCCGATGGTGCCGGGGATGCCACTCAGGAAGGCCAGTCCGTCCACCCCCCGATCGCGGCAGGTGCGGGCGACGTTCATGTCGAGGGCTCCGGCGCCGACCTCCACCAGCGCGCGCTCGCCTTCCCAACGCACGCTGACGTCGCGAAAGCCTTGGCGCAGACGGACGACGACTCCCTCCACGCCGCCGTCCCGCACCAGCAAATTCGAGCCGAGGCCGACCACGGTTACCGGAACGTCGGCAGGCCGCGAGGCGAGGAATTGCACCAGGTCGTCGATGTCCGCCGGCCGGAACACCACGTCTGCGCGCCCGCCGGCGCGGAACCAGGTAGTGCGGGAGAGGTCGACGTCCACGGCGTAGCGGCCACGCACCGTCGGCAACCGGTCGGCCCAATCCATCGTCTTGCTGTGCGCGATCATGATGGCTGCCCGGCCGGGCTTGCCGCCCGCGCGCCGCCCCGCAGATCGTCGAGGGCATCGGGCAGCGCCCGCGCCCAGTGGGTGATGCTGCCGGCCCCGAGGCAGACGACGAGGTCGCCGGGCTCCACCAGGGTGTCGATCAGGGCCGGCAGGGCGTCGGGCGTCTCGAGCGGCAGCACGTGGCGATGACCGTGCCGCCACAGGCCCTCGACCAGCGCCTCGCGGTCGATCCCTTCGATGGGCTCCTCACCGGCGGGATGAACGTCGGCGACGACGACCGTGTCGGCGTCGTTGAAGCAGGAGCAGAACTCCTCGAACAGGTCGCGCAGGCGGGTAAAGCGATGGGGCTGGACGACCGCGACGATCCGCCGGTTGTAGGCGCCGCGGGCGGCGCTGAGGACCGCTGCGATCTCGACCGGGTGATGCCCGTAATCGTCGATCACCGTGACTCCGCCGGCGACGCCGACCTTGGTGAAGCGGCGCTCGACGCCCCTGAAGTCCGCCAGCGCGCGACGGATCACGGCCTCGGAGAAACCCATCTCGCGGCCGACGGCGATTGCTGCGAGCGCGTTCTGCACGTTGTGCGCGCCCAGCATCGGCAGCCGCACGCCCTCCATGGCACCGTGCCGCTCGTGGACATAGCCGGAGACCACGACGTCGAAGGTCGAGCCCAACGGATCGCCCGCAACGTTGACCGCCCGGACCTCGGCCTGGGGGCTCAAGCCGTAGGTCACGATGCGCCGGTCCTCGATGCGCCCGATCAGGGCCTGCACCTCGGGATGGTCGATGCAGAGCGCGGCGACGCCGTAGAAGGGAATGTTCTCGACGAAGGCCCGATAGGCCCAGCGCACGGCGTCGAAGTCGCCGTAGAACTCCATGTGCTCGCGGTCGATATTGGTGATGACCGCGGCGATGGCGGGCAGCTTGACGAAGCTGCCGTCGGACTCGTCGGCCTCGACCACCATCCAATCGCCGGCGCCGAGCCGCGCGTTGGTGCCGTAGGCGTTGATGATGCCGCCGTTGATCACGGTCGGGTCCAGCTCGGCGCTGTCGAGCATGGCCGCGATGATCGAGGTCGTGGTGGTCTTGCCGTGGGTACCGGCGACCGCGACCGACCATTTGAGGCGCATCAGCTCGGCCAGCATCTCGGCCCGGCGCACCACCGGGATGTGGCGCTCGCGCGCGGCCACCACCTCCACGTTGTCTTCGCCGATGGCGGACGAGACCACGAGCACCGCGACGTCCCCGATGGTCTCGGCGCCGTGGCCGTGGGCGATGGGGATACCCAGCCCGCGCAACCGACGCACGGTGGCGTTCTCGGCGATGTCGCTGCCTTGGACGCGGTAGCCGAGGTTGTGCATGATCTCGGCGATACCGCTCATCCCGATCCCGCCGATGCCGACGAAGTGGATCGTGCCGATGGTGAAGGGCATCGCCTTCATGCTGCGCCCTCCGTGCGCTCCGGCATCGGGTGTCCCGGGAGCGACCCGTTGATCAGCCCCTCGACGAGATCCGCGAGCGAGCGCGCCGCATCGGGCCGGGCAAAGCCAGCCGCCGCGGCGGCCTGCTGCGCGAGCCGCGCGGGCGCCGCCATAAGTGTCTCAAGCTCCTGAGCGAGCCGCGCGGGCGTGAACGACCCCTGAGGGATCATGATCGCCGCGCCGGCCGCGACCAGCGACCGCCCGTTCGCACTCTGATGATCGTCGGCGGCGTTCGGCAGCGGCACCAGGATTGCCGGCCGTCCCGCCGCAGCGAGCTCCGCAATGGTCGACGCGCCTGCGCGGCAGATTACGAGGTGGGATTCGCCGAGACGCGCCGGGATATCGTCGAAGAAGGGCGCAAGCCGCGCCGCCACCCCTGCCTCGGCATAGGCGCGCTCGACTTCGGCGAGGTCCTCGGTGCGGCACTGCTGGCTCACCTCGATCCGCTCGCGCGAGGCTTGCGGCAGCGCCGCGATGGCCGCCGGCACGACCTCCGCGAATATGCGCGCTCCCTGGCTCCCGCCCGTGACCAGCAGCCGCAATGGCCCGCCCAGCGCGGGCGGGTCGTAGGCGGCGCCGCGCAGCGCCGCGATGGCCGCGCGCACCGGGTTGCCGACATGGGTAACGAGGGCGGCACGGCTGTGGGGGATGCGCTCGGTCTCGGGGAAGGACGTGGCGATCGCCGATGCGCGGCGGGCCAGCATCCGGTTGGCGCGGCCGAGCACCGCGTTCTGCTCGTGCAGCACGCTCGGGATGCCGAGCCGGCCGCTCGCCACCAGTGGCGGCACCGACGGGTAGCCGCCGAAGCCCACGGCGGCGGCCGGCCGGATCCGGCGCAGTACGCGGGCCGCCTGCAAGACAGCACGCGCGAGCCCGAGCACGGCCATGATGCGCGCCAAGGGCCCGCGCACGCTGGGGCTGCGGGCCGCGATGGCGTGTCGTTCGATACGCCCCAGTACGTCGCCGAAGGCGGCGCCCCTCCGATCCGTCATGAGAACAAGACGACGACCACGTGCTTCCAGCTCAGCCGCGAGGGCTTCAGCCGGAAACACGTGGCCGCCAGTTCCGCCTGCTGCGAGGAGAATGGGAGGGTTGGGCGCAGGCGTTCTCAAAGCACGTATCCTTCATAGCTCCGCCGTTCGCGGGTCAGCGCGAGCACCATTCCGAGGCCGATTGCGGTCGCCATCGTCGACGAGCCGCCGTAGCTCAGGAACGGAAGGGTCATCCCCTTGGCGGGCAGGAGCCGGATCGCGACTCCCATGTTGATCAGGGCCTGGAAGCCGAACTGGGCGAGCAGACCGGCGACCGCGATCAGCGAGAACAGGTCGCCGCCGCGCATGACACGGGCGAAGCCGCGGAAGACGATGAAGCCGAACAGCCCGACGATGACGATACAGGCGATGACTCCGAATTCTTCGGCGGCAACGGCGAAGATGAAGTCGGTGTGGGCATCGGGCAGCACGTTCTTGACGACCCCTTCGCCGGGACCGCGGCCGAAGAGCCCACCGGCCTCGAAGGCGCGGAGCGAGGTGTCGACCTGATAGGAGTCGCCGGTCGTGGGGTCGATGAACTGGTCGATGCGAGCCTTGACGTGCGTCAGGTTGTGGTAGGCGTACACGAGCCCGCCGGCGGTGGCGGCGGCGCCCAGCACGGCAAGCACGAGCGGCATGCCGGCCACGAACATCTGCACGAACCAGACCGCGGCCACCGTCGTCGCCATCCCGATGTCGGGCTGCAGGACGAGGAGCAGTGCCGCGAGCACCACGGGGATCGACGCGAGTAGGATGCCGTAGCGCAGCTGCTCGTCCCGCGGCCGCGCGAGGACGGCGGCCATGAACACCGCGAGGCAGGGCTTCACGAACTCCGACGGCTGCAGATTGAAGTTGCCGAGCGGCAGCCACCGGCGTGCGCCATTCAGCTCCAGCCCGACGATCAGCGTGAGCGCGAGCAAGAGGATGCCGAGCACGGTTCCGGCCGTGGCGATGCGCTGGATGCCGGTGCGGGAGAGCAGCGAGACACCGAGCATCACGATCAGGGCCACCGGCAGGAAGAGGAGCTGGTGCCGCGCGAAGTGGAATGAATCGAGGCCGATCCGCTCGGCCGCTGCCGGGCTCGCCGCCGGCGCCAGGGCCGCGCCCAGCAGCATGAGCAGCAGCACCGCCGTCAGCATCCAGCGGTCGACGGTCCACCACCAGCGGCCGAGCACGCTGGTGTCGGTACGGGAGAAGGGTGTCACCGAGTGCACGGCGCGGCCTCCCCCTTGGCGGCACCCCGATCCACGGGCACCAGCGCGCGGAAGCGATCGCCACGCTGCTCGAAATCGCTGAACTGGTCGAACGACGCGCAGGCCGGCGAGAACAGCACCACGGTCCCCGTGCGCCCGTTGCTGCACGCGGCATCGAGCGCGGCCGCCACCGCGCGGTCGAGCGTACCGCAGCGGGTCACCGGCAGCCGGCCTTCGAGCGCTGCCGCGAAGGGCTCTTCCGCCTCGCCGATCAGGAAGGCATGGGCGATGCGCGGGAAGAGGGGCGCCATGGCGTCGATCCCGCCCTCTTTGGGCCGCCCGCCGGCGATCCAATAGACGTTCTCGTAGCAGGCGACGGCCCGCGCTGCCGCCTCGGCGTTGGTGGCCTTGCTGTCGTTGATGACCGGGATGCCGCTGACGCTGCCGATCGTCTCCATGCGGTGCGGCAAACCGGGGAAGTCGAGGAGCGCCGGCGCCAGCCGCTCGGGCGAGAGCCCGCAAGCACGCGCCGCCGCGTAGGCCGCTGCCGCGTTCTGCCAGTTGTGCCTGCCCGGCAGCGCTGCCGCGGTCGACAGATCGCAGACCGGCTCACCGTCCTCGTGGAGTACGCCGTCCACGACGGATACGCCGTCGCGCGATGGACTCTCCACGGTCACAGGCACCACGTGGAGCTGGTCGCGCGCCCCGAGCGCGTCGCGCACGTCGCGCGAGTTCGGATCGTCGATGCCGACGACCGCGGACTCGAGCCGGCCGGGGCGGAAGACCTGGCGCTTCGCGTCGACGTAGGCCGCCATGGTGCCGTGGCGGTCGAGATGGTCCGGGGCCACGTTCAAGAGAACCGCGACGTCGAAGGTCGCCTCGATGGTGAGATCGAGCTGGTAGGAGGAGAGCTCGAGGACGATGGTCCCCTCCCCCGGCACCGGCGTCAGATCGAGCGCCGGGGTCCCCAGATTGCCGCCGACGCGGATGTGGCGGGCGCCGGCCGAATGCAGCAGGTGACCGATCAACGCCGTGGTCGTCGACTTGCCGTTGGTGCCGGTGACGGCGATGTAGCGGGGCTCCGGCAGCACGCGCCACAGAAGCTCGATATCGCCCACCACCTCGATGCCGGCGTCGTGGGCGGCAACGATCATCGGGTGCGAGAGCGGAACGCCCGGGCTCGGCACCAGGGCGGCGATCCCGTCCTCGGGCCCGGCGGGGCGGACCTCGAAGCCCCGATCGCGCGCCGCCGACCGCGCAGCCGGCGCATCGTCCCAGCAGAGCACGCGGGCGCCACCGGCGCCGAGCGCCCGCGCCGCGGCAAGGCCGGAGCGCGCGAGCCCGAGCACGGCGACCGTGCGGTTGCGATAGAGCGGGACCCGGATCACAGGCTCACCTCAGCTTCAGTGTCGAGAGCCCGATCAGGGCGAGGATCACGGCGATCACCCAGAAGCGAATGACGATGGTGGGCTCCGCGACCCCTTTCTGCTCGAAGTGGTGGTGCAGCGGCGCCATGGCGAAGACCCGCCGCCCGAGAAGCTTGAACGAGGCGACCTGCACGATCACCGAGACCGCTTCGAGCACGAACAGGCCGCCCACGATGGCGAGCACGATCTCGTGCTTGGTCATGACCGCGATGAGGCCGAGGGCCGCGCCGGTGGAGAGCGAGCCGGTGTCGCCCATGAAGACCATCGCCGGCGGTGCGTTGAACCAGAGGAAACCCAGTCCCGCGCCGACCAGAGCGCCGCAGAAGACCGAAAGCTCGCCGGTGCCGGGCACGTGGTGGACCTGGAGGTATTCCGTGAACACCGTGTTGCCCACCACGTAGGCGATCAGCGCGAAGCACGCCGCGGCGATCATGATCGGCACGATTGCGAGACCGTCGAGACCGTCGGTCAAATTCACGGCATTGGACGAGCCGATCACCACGAAGACGGCGAAGGGCACCGAGAACCAGCCGATGTCGAGCAGGACCGACTTGACGAACGGCAGCGCGAGCCCGTGATCGAGCGGCGCCTCCAGGATCATCGTGACCCAGAAGACGGTCCCCACTGCGAGCACCACCTCGGCCGCGACCTTGATGCGAACGTTGAGCCCGCGGTGGCTGCGGTTCAACAGCTTCATCGCGTCGTCGGTGAAGCCGATGGCGCCGAAGCCGATCGTGACCACCAGCAGCGGCCAGATGAGCGGGTTGGTCATGTCGGCCCAGAGCAACGTCGAGACCATGACGGCGAGGAGAATGATCACCCCGCCCATGGTGGGCGTCCCCGCCTTGGCCGCGTGGCTCTCCGGCCCGTCGCTGCGGATCGGCTGCCCGTGCTCCTGACGCGCGCGCAGCAAGCGGATCAGCGGCGGGCCGAAGGCGAAGCTGATGAGCAATGCCGTGAGCACCGCTGCCCCGGTACGGAACGTCAGGTACTGGAAGACGTTGAAGACGCCGATCGAGTCCGAGAGCGGATACAGCAGGTTGAAGAACATCGCCCGGCTCGCCCCTCTCGGTCATGGCCGGCGAGCGGCCGACGGGTCGGCGGTGAGCCGCCGCACGATCGGCCCCATTCGACTGCCGAGCGAGCCCTTGACCAGAACGACGTCGCCGGCGCGGATCTCCGCGCTCAGGATGTCGGTCAGGCTCTCCGCGTCGGGCGCGTGGGTGCCGCGC
The DNA here is from genome assembly GCA_028819955.1 of Rhodospirillaceae bacterium. Next base: position 6,888 of record JAPPKP010000053.1, read on the forward strand.
CGGACGAGGTCGAGGGCATTGTGAAGGTGGGTCATCAGCGGGCCCGCGGTATAGACGAGATCGATCCCGGCGGTTTCGAGATCGCGCGCGAGATCGGCGTGCCACCGCGCCGCGTCTCCGCCGAGCTCCAGCATGTCGCCAAGGACGGCGATGCGCCGGCCACCGGGCGCCAGAGGTGCGGCCTCGACCAGCGTCGCGATCGCGGCGCGGACCGCTGCCGGGCTCGCGTTGTAGCTCTCGTCGATCAGCTCGTAGGTGCCGCCCTGAATCGGGACGCGGTGGCGCGCGCCCCGGCCGGTGACGGGCGCGATCGTGCGGAGCGCGCGGGCCGCCCGCTCGACCGGTGCGCCGGCCGCGTGAGCGCAGGCCAGCGCCGCCACGCTGTTCAGCGCCCAGTGCCGGCCAGAGAAGGCGATCTCGTAGTCGATCTCGGTGCCGTGGATCGCGGCGGTTACGGTGCCGCCGGCATCGGCCGGCTGCCATGCGAGGAGCCGGGCATCGGCCTCGGGGCTCTCGCCGAAGGAGACGATACGCGCCGCGCCCGCACGGTTCGCGGCCTCGGCCAGGCGGTCGAAGTATTCGTTGTCACGGTTGAGCACGGCGGTGCCGCCGGGCTCGAGACCATCGAAGATCTCGGCCTTGGCGTCGGCGACCGCATCGAGACCGGAGAAGAACTCGGTGTGAACCGCCGCGATCGTGGTGACCAGCGCAGTGTGCGGGCGGACCAGTTGAGAGAGCGGGGCGATCTCCCCAGGATGGTTCATCCCCAGCTCGAACACGCCGTAGGCGGCACACTGCGGCAGGCGGGCGAGGCTCAGCGGGGCGCCGATGTGGTTGTTGAGATTGCCTGCGCTCGCGAGCGTCGGGCCGCAGCGTGCGAGCGCGCCGGCAAGCAATTCCTTGGTCCCGGTCTTGCCCACGCTGCCGGTGATCGCGACGACGTGGGCCGCGCTCCGCTCCCGCGCACAGGCGGCCAGGGTGCGGAGCCCCTCGTAGGTATCCACGACCAGCAAAAGCGGCGCGCCTGCGGGCCGCGCCTCCGGCGGGCGGCTCACCATCGCCGCGGCGGCCGCGCGGTCGAACGCCGCCTGCACGTAGTCGTGACCGTCGTGGTTGGGGCCGGTGAGCGCGACGAACAGATCGCCCGCCTCGACGCTACGGCTGTCGATGGAGACGCCGGTCGCGCTCCAGGGCTCGGGCGCCTTTCCGCCCGTTGCCGCGGCGGCTTCGGCCGAAGTCCACAGCGGGACCCTGTGAGCAGGCCGGCTCATGCCGCCCACCCGCCGGGGATGCCGGACACCGCGCTCCGTGCGACGCCGACATCGTCGAACGCGATCGCGCGGTCGCCCACCACCTGCTCCCGCTCATGTCCCTTGCCGGCGATGAGCAGGCCGTCGTCGGCGCCCAGTCCCTCGATGGCGGTGCGAATGGCCCGCGCCCTGTCGCCGATCTCCACGGCGCCGGGACAGGCGTCGAGGATGGCCTGGCGAATCGAGGCCGGGTCCTCGCGGCGGGGGTTGTCGTCGGTGACGACGACCCGGTCCGCGAGACGTGCGGCGATCTCGCCCATCTCGCGCCGCTTGCCGACGTCCCGCTCGCCGCCGCAGCCGAAGACCACGACAAGCGTGCCGGGAATCAGCAGGCGCACGGACCGCAAGGCCGCAGCCAGAGCGTCGGGTGTATGCGCGTAATCTACGAAGACGGCGGCGCCGGCCGGATGGCCCGCCACCCGTTGCAGCCTGCCCGGCACGCCGTCCAAGCCGTGAAGCGCGCGGATCGCGTCCGCCGCCGCCACATCCGTCGCCAGAGCGAGGCCGAGAGCGGCGAGCGCATTCAGAGCCTGGAATGCGCCGGGGAGCGGAAGGACGACCTCGTGCACCGCGCCGGCGACGGCGATGCTGAGGCGCTGGCCCGCCTCGGTATCGTGCCGAGCGAGGAGCCGGATGTCCGCGTCGCCGGTGCCGAAGGTGAGCACCCGCTGCCCCCGCGCCCGGCAGCGCGCAGCGAGTCCCGCCACGCGCTCGTCGCCGGCGTTGAGCACGGCGGTCCCATTCGCCGGCATGACCCGCTCGAAGAGGCCGGCCTTGGCGGCGAAGTAGGCGTCCGAGTCGGGATGGTAGTCCATGTGGTCGCGGGTGACGTTGGTGAACGCCGCAGCAGCGACGCGGACGCCATCCAGCCGGTACTGCGCGAGCCCATGACTGGACGCCTCCAGCGCCAGGTGATCGATGCCGTCTTCCGCGAGATCGGCGAGCACGCGGTGCAACGCAATGGGATCGGGCGTGGTGTGTTCAAGGGGTCGCCACGCGCCATCCGCGTTGACGCCGAGGGTGCCGAGGGAGGCAGCGTTGCGGCCCGAGGCCCGCCAGATCTGGCGGGTGAAGTCCGCCACCGAGGTCTTGCCGTTGGTGCCGGTGACGCAGACCACGACTTCCGGTTGAGGACCGTGGTAGCGCGCGGCCGCGAGCGCGAGCCGGAGACGCGGGTTGGGGTCTGTCACCAGGCTGACCCCCTCAGCAAGGGCGGGGTCGGTTCCGTCGGGCGCGAGCACGGCGGCGGCACCGCGGTCCAGGGCTTCCGGGATGAAGTCGACGCCCGTAGCACGCGTGCCGGCGAGCGCCGCGAACAGGTAGCCGGGACGCACGTTGCGCGAGTCCGACGCGAGACCCGTGATCTCCACGTCAGCCGCCGCATGGGGGATCAGGCTAGAAAGACGCATGACTTCCCCCGGCGTCCCACCGGGCAAACGCAGGCTCGTCCTCGGCCTCGTCGGGCTCGAAGTTGGCCGGCACGCCGAGAAGCGGCGCGATGCGCTCGATGACCCTCCCGGCCACAGGCGCTGCGGTCCAGCCTGCCGTCGCGAAGCCGAAGGTCTCCTTGGTCCCCTTCGGCTCGTCCATCATCGTCAGCACCGCGTAGCGGGGCCGGTCGATGGGGAAGACACCGACGAAGTTGGTGATCATGCTGTCGTGCTTGTACCTGCCGCCGATGGCCTTCTCGGCGGTGCCGGTCTTGCCGCCCACCAGGTAGCCGGGAACCGCCGCGTTCTTGCCGGTGCCCTCGGCAACCACGGTGTAGAGCAGCATCCGCATGACGGCGGAGGTCTCGGCGCTGATGACCCGCCGCTGCACCAGCCGCTCGCCCGGCGTGCGCTTCAGCAGCGTGGGCGTCACGGTGACGCCGCCGTTGACCAGCGCGGCGTAGTTCGCGATCAGGTGCAGCGGCGTCACCGCGAGCCCGTGGCCGTAGCTCACGGTCATCACGGTGTGCTCGGACCAGCGCCGGGGTGCCAGCGGTCGGCCGCGCTCGGAGCTTTCCAGGGGCATGCGCTCGAACATGCCGAGCGTGTCGAGGAAGGCCCGTTGGCGCTCCGCACCCACGTCCACCGCCATCCGCGCCGCCCCGATGTTGGAGGAGTGGATGAGGATCTCCGGCACCGTGAGCCAGCGGTTCTCGGGACGGTGGTCGCGGATCAGATAGCGCGAGACCCTGATGGGTTGGGTGGCGTCGTAGCTGTCCTCGATTCCGGCGATGCCGAGGTCGAGTGCCATGGCCACGGTGAAGGGCTTGAAAGTGGAGCCGAGCTCGTAGGTGCCGAGCGTGGCGCGGTTGAAGAGGGCTTCCGATGCGCTGCGATCCGGAGCCTTGGGATTGAACGAGGGCAGGCTGACCAGGGCCAGCAGCTCGCCGGTCTGCACGTCCATCACCATGCCGGCGGCGCCGAGCGCCCGATGGGTGGTCATGGTCTCATGGAGCGCCTGAGCGAGAACGTGCTGGACCCGGATATCGAGGGAGAGCGCGAGCGGGCCGCTGCGGTCCTGGGCACGCCGGCGCAGCTCGTCGTCAGCGGCCTTCTCGACGCCTGCGAGACCGCGGTTGTCCACGTCAGTGAACCCGAGTGCGTGGGCGAAGAGGCGGCCTTGCGGATAGAAGCGCTGCTCCTGGCGCTCCAGCCAGAGACCGGGGATGCCGAGACTGTTGATGGCGTGGGCCTGCTCCGGCGTGAGGTTGTGCCGCAGCAGGGCGGTCTTTCTGCCGGATGCGATGAGGGCGGCCGCGCGGCCCAGGTCGAGATCGGGGAACACCCGACCCAGCGCGGCGACCGCGTCCGCACGATCGAAGATCTTGCCCGGCTCGACGTAGAGCGCATGGGTAGGCAGGTTCGAGGCGAGGAGCACGCCGTTGCGGTCCACGATGTCGGCCCGCGCGAATGGGTTGTCGGTGCTCATGCCGCCGACGACGCCGGGGCCGGCAGGGGCGCCGATCACCGCCACGTCGAGGGTGCGCAACACCACCGCACCGAAGCAGAGAGCGAGGATCACGCCGGTGGTCAGCAGGCGGACCCGCGCGCGTTCCAGACGCGTTGAGGCCGCCGGCCCGGAAGCGGATCCGGAAGCCTGCGCCCGACCGCGGCGCCACCAGCGCCGTATGGCCAAATCCCTCACCACTGGAGCTCCCCGCCGATCGGCAGCACCAGGGCGGAGGGCCCGGCAGGGCGGCCGGGCAGCCAGCGCACCTGCGCGGCCTGCACCTGCTCGAGCGGAAGGTGGCGTTCGGCCAAGGCCGCGAGCCGAGACGGGCGGGTGAGGTAGCTCCACTCGGAGCGGAGCACCCGGATCGCCTCGACATGGCGCTTGCGGTCGAGCTCGAGCGCGGCGAGCTCGCCTTCGAGCTCCCTCACCTCGTGCTTCACGAGGAAGAGCGCCAGCATCGCGACGACGAACGCTGCGATCGATATGAGGACCAGGTGCCGCATCAGGCGACGAGCCTCTCGTGCCACGGCGGCGCGCCGGTGCGCTCGACCGCCCGCAGCCGTGCCGAGCGCGCGCGCGGATTTGCCGATATCTCCGCGCCGTCGGGCTTGCGCGCGCGGCGAGTCAACAGCCTGAAGGTCGGATCGGGCGATTTCATGGCAACGGGCGGCTCGTGGCGATTGGGCTGCCGCCCCCCGCTGCGCTCGCGGAAGAAACGCTTCACGGGCCGGTCCTCCAGGGAGTGGAAGGAAACCACGATGGCGCGACCGCCAGGCCGCAGGAGCCGCTCGATCTGGCGGAGCCCCCGCTCGATCTCGCCGATCTCGTCGTTGATGCGGATGCGAAGCGCCTGAAAGGTGCGCGTGGCCGGGTCGATCCCGCCATGCGGCCGCGGCGCCACTGCGCCCCGGACGATCTCGGCAAGCTGGCCGGTCGTGGCGATCGGGCCGTTCGCGCGGGCCGCGACAATGGCCCGCGCAATTGAGCGCGCCCGGCGCTCCTCGCCGAAGCGCGCGACGATCGCGGCCAGCTCGGCCTCGGGCTCGTCATTGACCAGGTCGGCCGCCGTGGGCCCCGGATCGTCCCGGTCCATGCGCATGTCCAAGGGCCCGTCCACGCGGAACGAGAAGCCGCGCGCGCCGTCGTCGAGCTGGCGCGAGGAGAGGCCGAGGTCGAGGGCGATCCCGTCTACCGCGCTCACCCGATGGGGTGCGAGCAGGGTCTCCATCTCGGAGAAGCGGCCGTGGAGCAGGATCAGCCTGCCGTCGAAGCGCACCGAAAGCGCTTCGCCCGCGCGTAGCGCGTCGGCGTCGCGGTCGATGCCGTAGACCATGCAGGAGGCCGTCTCCAGCAGCGCTCGGCTATAGCCGCCGCCGCCGAAGGTGCCGTCGATGTAGATGCCGCCGTCCCTGGGCGCGATGAGCGAGAGCATCGTCTCCGTCATCACCGGGACGTGGCCGGAGGCGGCGCTCATTGCTCCCCCTCCGCATCCTCGGCTGCTTCGAAGGTCGCGGGGTCCCAGATCTGAAACTCGTGGCCCATGCCGACGAAGGTGGCGTGGGTGGTGATCCCCGCATGGGCAAGCAACTCGGCCGGCAGCAGCACGCGACCTTCGGCGTCCAGGGGGAGACGCTGGACTGCGGAGAAGAGCCGCATCCGCTTCCGGGTGGAATCTGTGTCGAAGGGATCGTCTGCCCGGTAGGTGTCGCTCCACTGCCTGAGAACTTCTTCCTCACAACCGGTCAGGGACCTGGTGCCGTCGATCGAGGGGTAGACCGCAATTCCGTTGAAGGATTGCCGAGCGAGCTCGTTGCGGAAGGAGGCAGGGACTGAGACCCGTCCCTTCCGATCCACCTTGTTGACGAACGTGTAAGTGAAAAGAGCCACCGCGTTGCTCCTTGGGTCGCGCTCCGTTCGCCGTGCCTTCGCTCTAGACTGTTCCCGCTCTGATCTGGGATGCCATGGGATAGCATGGTACTCTATGGGAAATCATGGTTGCAAGACATAATTTCAAGTGTTCAGGTGGACATGCAAAAGCAGCGGCCCGACCTCTCTGATCTGACGACGGATGAAGACCGGCGGGGAAAAGCTAGAGCGCCAGTTACCGGGGAGAGGACTCAAGTCTCGGCGGAGATCAACTATGTGTTCTCTTTATGTTCTATTGTCGGTTACTGGGTTCTGCTATCGGGACAATCCTCGATAGTGGAATATATTGCGTGGAGGAGCTCTGACCCCTCAACATATTGAGGGTGGCGGAGAGGGAAACGCCAGACGGCCTGTAAGCCGGGTTCTGTCGCGGGCCTCGCGGCCCACGCGATGGCCATTCATCTGGGACGCCCGTTGCCGGGCGCCTCGCGCGACCGACCCGGGCGGCAGGCCCGGAAACCAACCCGGAAACGGTCTTGCGACCGCCCCTGCGCCGCCCCTACTTGGTCTTGCTCCCGGAGGGGTTTGCCGTGCCGCCCCCGTTGCCGGGTGCGCGGTGCGCTCTTACCGCACCCTTTCACCCTTGCTCGCCGACCTCGCGGCCCTGGGCGAGCGGTCTGCTCTCTGTGGCACTTTCCCTGGGGTCGCCCCCGCCGGGTGTTACCCGGCTCCGTGCTTCCGTGGAGCCCGGACTTTCCTCCGCCGCGCGCCTGGGGCGGCGGCGGCGGCCATCCGGCCGTCTGGCCCGCCCTGACTACGCCCCGACGCAAACCCGGTCAAGCCTGGGCGCCGCCCGCGACGAGCGCTCCAACTCGGTCAAGCACCGTCGCCGTGTCGCCGTCGATCACACCGTCAACGCGGGCCTGGCGGAAGCGCCGCTGAAAGGCACGCACGACGGCCGCCGTGGTCGCGCCGAAGTCGCCATCGGCCACAAGACCGTAACCGACCGATCGCAGGCGCTCCTGCTGCTGTCGCACGGCAGCGCCGCTGTCGCCCTGGCGGAGCGGCGAGCGGTCCTGCGCAGTCCTCTCGCCCGTCTCGGGCCAGAGGCCGATGCCCGCCTGAGCGAGACGCGACCAGTCGAAAAGCTCGCCGGGGTCCTGCCGGCGCGTGGGCGCGATGTCGGAATGCGCCACCACATTGCAGGGCTCGATGGGGTGGCGCGCGACGATGGCGCGGGCGAGATCGAGCAAGGCATCCATCTGCGCGGTAGGAAACGGGCGATAGCCATGCTCGTGACCGGGATTGACCAGCTCGATTCCGACTGAGACTTCGTTCAAAGAGCGCCGGCCGCGCCATTCGCTTCGCCCCGCGTGCCAGGCGCATCGCTCCTCGGGCACCAGCCGCCAGAGAGTGCCGTCCTCGCCTACGCACCAGTGCGCGCTGACCTTGGCCGCGGGGTCCGTCATCCGCGCGAGCGCGGCCTCGGCCGAGACCATGCCGGTGTAGTGCAGGACCAGCGTATCGACCGGGCTGGCACCTTCGGGCCGTTCGTCCCAGTTGGGCGAAGGCAGCTCGATCACCGCACGGCCGGCAATGGTCTCTTCGCTCGTGCTCGGGTTTCTACTGCCGCCACTCATCGCGTTTTCACTGCGGGCTCCTCCGGGCGCTTGAGGACGATGAGGGCGACGCCCGAGACGATGATCACGCCGCCCACGAGAGTCTGCCAGGTGATCGGCTCGCCCAGGATGAAGACTCCGAATATCACGCCCACCACCGGCACCAGCAGCATGAAGCCCGCGACCGTCGCCACCTTGTTGTGCGCGAGCAGATAGTACCAGGCCCAATAGGCGAGCAGGGTCGAGCCCACGACCTGGTAGATGAGCGAGCCATGCAGGCGCCAGTCGGGCTGCAGCAAACTCGCGAGCTGCCCCTCCTCCAGGGCGAAGGAAAGCGGGAACAGGAGCAGGGCAGAGATCGCCGACATCCAGCCGTTCAGCGTCAGCGGCGAAATATCGGTGAGTCGCTTGACCTGCACGTTGGCGACCGCCCACGTGATGCTGGAGCCGAACATGAGCCCGATCCCCAGCGCATTGCCGGTATGGCGCGGCTCGCCCACCAGCACCACGGCGCCGCCGAAGGCGATGGCGATGCCGACGATCGCCGCCCAGCCGGGCCGCTCGCGCAAGATCAGCGCCGCCATCACGGCGCTGAGCGGCACCTGCGTGAGCCAGATGATCGCCGCGGTCGAAGCCTCCACACCGATGCTGAGCGCGATGTAAAACAGGCCGAAGTGGCCTACGCCCATGGTCAACGCGAAGAGGCCCACGGAGAGCCAACGGCCGGCCGGCGGGCGCACGAACCAGAGCAGCATCAGCGCCATCAGGGTGAAGCGCAGCGCCAGGAAGAACAGCGGCGGCATGTGGTCCGCGCCGTACTTGCTGGTCACGAAGCCGAAGCCCCAGAGCAGGGCCGTGCCGAGCGCGATCGCAATGTGACTCGGCTGCATGAAACGGCGAAGGCAGAGGGAAAGGTGTGAGCAGCGGCGCAGGCGCGCTTAGCGTGCGGCGCGAGCGGTCAGCGCAGCCCGCGAAGCTTGGCGATCCTGTCGTAGGCCGCGTTGATCGCGGCCATCTGCTCGTTGGCCACCTGGACCATCTCCTCCGGCATGCCCTCGGCGATGAGCTTGTCGGGATGATGCTCGCGGATCAGCCGGCGATAGGTCCGCTTGATCTCGTCGTCCGTGGCGTTGGGCTCGACGCCGAGCACCTGGTAGGGGTCGGTCTCGCCGCCACCCATGTGGCGCGACATGATCTGCGCAAAGCCGCGCTCGTCGAAGCCGAAGATCTGCGCCACCCGGGCAAGATAGGCGCGCTCGCCCTCGTGCAGCTCGCCATCCGCCATGGCGATCTGGAAGAGTGCGCCGAGCAGCTCCTCCCGCATGGTGGTGTCGTGCGGGAAGATCTGGACGATCTGATCGGCATAGGGCTCGAAGCCGGTCGCCTCGCGCCGCGCCTCGTCCCAGATCCGCCCGATGGCGGCGGCATGGGCGTCGGGGACGGCGAAGACCCGCTTGAACGCGTCGATCTCCTCGCGGGTGACATGGCCGTCGGCCTTCGCCATCTTGGCGGCGAGCACCACCAGCGCGACCGAGACCGCGGCCTGCTTGGTCTCCTGATCGCCCGCACCGATACGCCGGACGCGGCGGCCGGTAGCCATGCGGTCCACGAAATGGCCGGCAGCCACGCCCAGAATTGCGCCGATGGGGCCGCCCAGCGCGAACCCCGCGGCGCCCCCGATGATCTTGCCCCAGATGCTCAACCGAAGCTCGCCTTCGCAGCCTGACCCGAGGCACCATAGCCGCCCCACCCTGGCCGCGCCAGACTGGGCCGGGTGTCCTGAACCTATGTTGCGGTCCTCGCGCTAATCGCGGTTGCATTCCAGCCGGGGCACTGGAAACATGCCGGCCCCGCGACCGCGGGACGAAACCCGCCGGCGCGGGTCTGGGTAAAGGGAGATAGCATGAGCGATTCGACCGGGGCGCTGAATATCGCGCTTGTCGGCCCCTATACGAGCGGCAAGACCACACTCCTTGAAAGCATGTTGTTCGTCGCCGGGGCAATCGGCCGCAAGGGCAAGGTCACCGACGGCAACACGGTCGGCGACTGGTCCGACGAGGCCCGCGCGCGCCAGTCGAGCGTGGAGGTCAACGCCGCCTCGTTCGAGTACCGCGACCGCCGCTTTACGATCCTGGATTGTCCCGGCTCGATCGAGTTCTTCGCCGAGACCGCCAACGCACTCATGGGTGTCGATCTCGCCGTCATCGTGTGCACGCCCGATGTGAACCGGGTCTGGACCATGGGGCGGCTGTTCAAGTACCTGACCCAGCACGAGATCCCGCACGTCCTGTTCACCAACAGGATGGACGAGACCGCGGTCCGCGTCGCCGAGCTGATCGAGGCGGTGCAGCCGGTCAGCGATCGGCCGCTGGTGCCCTGCCAGGTCGCAATCCGCGATGGCGACAACGTCAAGGGCTATGTCGACCTGATTACCGGCAAGGCCTACGAGTATCGCGATCAGGAAGGTGCCGTCGGCGTCGACGAGCCTGATGAGGTCTCGGAGCGCCGGGAGGACGCGCGTACGCAGCTCCTCGAGAGCCTGGCGGACTTCGACGACACGCTCCTGGAAAGGTTGCTCGAGGACGAGATCCCGGAGCCCGAAGAGATTCAGGCCTACCTGCGGGGCGTGCTGGCCGATGCCGGCGTGGTGCCGGTGATGATGGGCTCGGCGGAGCGGGACTGGGGCGTGCGCCGCCTGCTGGAATCGCTGATCGACTTCGCGCCCGGCGACGCGCTCGCGGCGCGGCGGCTGCCGGCCGGTGCCGACGGCGCCTCGGTCGCGCAGGTCGTCAAGACCTACATGACCCAGCACGGCGGCAAGGTCTCGCTGGCGCGGGTCTGGGCAGGCACCATCGAAGACGGCATGACCCTCAACGACGGCCAGCGCATCGGGGGCATGTACCGGATGCAGGGCCAGCAACAGAACAAGATCGACAAGGCGCAGGCCGGCGACATCGTCGGCCTGGGGCGGCTCGAGTCCATCTCCACCGGAGACACCGTCGCTCCCGCCGACGGACCCGGCGTCGAGCCCATGCCGAGAGCGCAGCTTCCTTTCTCGGTCTATGCCTATGCGGTCAGAGCCAGCCGGCGGGAGGACGAGGTCAAGGTGTCGGGCGCGATGAGTCGCCTGGCCCAGGAGGACCCGTCGCTCAGCTTCCAGCCCAATCCCGACACGCAGGAGGCGGTGCTCTGGGGCCAGGGCGAGATGCATCTGAAGGTCGCGCTCGATCGCCTCGCCGGCAAGTACGGGCTCAGCTTGCAGACCGAGAGGCCGAAGGTCGCCTACAAGGAGGCGATCCGTAAGCCGGTCTCCCAGCATGCGCGCTACAAGAAGCAGACCGGCGGTCATGGCCAGTTCGGCGACGTGCACATCGACGTGAAGCCCCTGCCGCGCGGCACCGGCTTCGAGTTTCAGGATAAGGTCGTGGGCGGCGCCGTACCGCGCCAGTACATCCCTGCGGTGGAAGCCGGCGTGCGCGACTACCTCACCAGCGGGCCGCTGGGCTTCCCGGTCGTCGACGTTTCGGTGACGCTCACCGACGGCAAGCACCATTCCGTCGACAGCTCGGAGATGGCCTTCAAGACCGCCGGCCGCATGGCGATGGCCGAAGCGCTGCCCAAGTGCAACCCGGTGCTGCTGGAGCCCATCTGCGAGGTCAAAATCTCGGTGCCGAGCGAGTTCACACCGAACGTCCAGCGCCTGGTGACCGGCCGGCGCGGCCAAGTATTGGGCTTCCAGGCGCGCGAGGACTGGTCCGGCTGGGACCAGGTGACGAGCCAGATGCCGCAGGCGGAGATGCACGACCTGATCATCGAGCTCCGCTCCCTAACACTTGGAGTCGGCATCTTCGAATCCCAGTTCGACCGCCTGCAGGAGCTCACTGGGCGGCTCGCCGACGACGTGCTCGCCGCAGCGAAGGAGGACGACTGACACCAGGCATGAGCGAGAGCCTCCCGCGACAGCCCGCTCCGCCCCGCGCCACCGGTCTCTCGGCCGCCCCGCAGCGCCTGCTGGCGGTCCTGCTGGTCGCCGGTGTGCTGCTCTTCGTCGCCACCGACGTCCGCGCCCAGGACCCCTTCGACGCGAACGATCCGCTCGAAGACGTCAACCGGGTGACGTTCGAGGTCAACCAGACCATCGATCGCTTCCTGTTGAAGCCGATCGCCGAAACCTATGTGTTCATCCTTCCGAACGAGGTGCGCCACAGAATTGCCAATGTTCTCGCCAATCTGAGTGAGCCGCTCAACCTGGTGAACAACGCGGCCCAGTTCAAATTCGAACGGGCGGGCTCGACGCTCATGCGCTTCACGCTCAACTCCACCGTGGGTGTCGGCGGCATCTTCGATGTGGCTGGAGACCTGGGGTACGAACGCGCGCCAGAGGACTTTGGGCAGACTCTCGCTGCATGGGGCATTGGCGGAGAGCCGTTCCTCATGCTGCCGCTGCTGGGACCGACCAATCCCCGCGACGCGGGAGCCTTCGTGGTCGATTGGATCGTGGACCCCTACAGCTACATTCTGCCGGCCGAGGCCGGGCTCGCCCGCAGCGTGACGAGCGGCGTCTCTCAACGTGCTCAGTACCTGGAAGAGCTGGAAACGCTGGAAGCCACCTCGGTCGATTATTATGCTGCATTGCGTGAGCTATACCGGCAGTATCGTGCGACGGAGATCAGGGACGGCGCGCCGCCACCTGCGATGGAAATCCCCGACTTCGACTTCGATGACGATTTCGACGAGGATTTCGATGAGGAGTGATCCGGGGAAGAACCCGGTGTTCGGTGCACTCGGCTGAAGCAGAGACGAATAGCCATGAGCATCTTCATCTCTCGACGCTTCTTCGCGGCCGCCGCTCTCGCTGCGGCCGTATTGATATCCGCGCTCGGCGCAGAGCGGGCCTCCGCCTCCGACGACCCGGCGCTGGCGTTCATTCAGGGGCTCGGAGACAAGGCCATCGCGGTCCTCAAGGACAAGGCCAACACGACATTCGAGGAGCGGGAGGCCGCGTTCCGCGAGGTCATGGTGGCGGGCTTCGACATTCCGATCGTCGCCCGCTTCGTACTGGGGCGGCACTGGAAGACCGCCACCAAGGAGCAGCGCAGGGAATACCGGGCGATCTTCGTCGACTTCATCGTGCGCGTGTACGCCAGCCGCTTCGATTCCTATGGCGGCGAGCTGTTCACGGCGCGCTCGGTGATCCACGACGAGAGCGGCGACAAGATCGTGCGGGCGCAGATCGTGCGGCCCTCCGGCGGCAGTCCGATCGACGTCGATTTCCGCGTGCGCATGCGGGACGAGGGCTACAAGGTCATCGACGTGAACGTCGAAGGTATCAGCATGCTGCATACCCACCGGGTCGAGTTCGCCTCCGTCGTCAACCGCAAGGGCCTCGACGGCCTGCTGGGCGACCTCAGGGCACGCGTCGAGGCGCCGGTCGAGGACGCGGAATAGCCGCACGTGGACATTGAATTGCGCCCCTTCGGGGCAAGAGCGCGCCTGCGCGTCGCCGTCGCGCGGGGCGGCGCGCCGGCGGCCGGCAACCAGGGGAGCAAACGATGAAATTCGGCGTTCTCGTGACATCCCAGCCCAATCTGGACGTGGAGCCTTATCCGCACCGCGCGGTGCACGCGCGCGTGACCCGCGAGATCGTGGAGGCGGATCGGCTGGGCTACGACACCGCCTGGATCGCCGAGCACCACTTCTCCAACCAGTACGGCGTGCTGCCGGACCCCTTCGTTTACCTCGGGTATCTGGCTCCCAAGACCACCCGCATCGGGCTCGGCACGGCGGTAATGACGCTCCCGCTCCACAACCCGGTGCGGATCGTCGAGAACGCGGCCTTCGTGGATATCCTCAGCGGCGGGCGGCTCAGCCTCGGCCTCGGCTCCGGTTACCGGCCCTACGAGTACGAGGGCTTCGGGATTCCGTTCGACGCCCGCCACGACATTCAGGAAGAGGCCATCCCTTTGATTTTGGATACCTTTCACACGCGGAGAGTCAACCACGAGGGCACCCACTTCCAGCACCGGGTCGAGGGCGATTACGAGATCTATCCCGTGAGCGTGCAGCAGCCGCATCCGCCGTTCTACATGGCCGCCGGCACCAACCGCTCCATCGAGGTCGCCGCACGCCACGGCTTCGGCCTGATGCTCTCCACCCTGCCATCGTTCGAGACCCTTGCCGGGCAGATCGCGCTCTACCGCGAGGCCATGGCCCACGCTCCGGAGCCTTGGAACGCCAATCCCGCCTTCGGTTCCGTCAACATCGCCCGCTGGGTCTATGTGGCCGAGACCGACGCCAAGGCGCGGGAGGAGAGCGAAGCCGGGATCATCCGCCACCTCAAGGCGTTCATGGGCAAGAAGGCCGCAGGCTATCTCGGCAAGGTCTCGGAGAAGGAGAGCGCTGCGGCGCTCGACTACGACACGCTGCTGGAGACCACACTGGTCCACGGCTCGCCCGAGACCGTGATCGCTCGCATCCGGGCGCTACGCGCCGCCACCGGCCTGGATTCCCTGCTGCTCCACTACCCGCCCTACTATGGCGCGGATAACCTATTGAAAAGTCTTCGGCTTTTCGCCGAGGCGGTGATTCCGGCCTTCCGCACGCCCGCCGGCAGCACCGAGGCCGCCGAATAGCCCCCCAAAGGCTCTTGGGTGTCCAATTTGGGCGCCCGATATGAAAATTCGGTTTAGTTCAGGCACCGTGTTCCGCTACAATGGTCCTACCGGGCTACCCACCGACAACCTCACCAGGGAACTCGCGCCAAACGATGTCGCTCGCGCCTCAACGACGGACAAAATGGGATGCGCGGCGTGAAGCCGCCAGGAATGTGGATCGCGGACCGGGGATGATCTCGCTC
>JAPPKP010000447.1 GCA_028819955.1 Rhodospirillaceae bacterium
TACTGGCTCGAGGAGAAGGGGATCGACGGCGCCTACCTGCCGCTCGCGGTCCGGCCCGAGGCTCTGGAGGCGGCGCTGGGCGCGCTACTCGCCCTGGGGTTTCGCGGGTGCAACCTGACCGCGCCGCACAAGGAGGCCGCGCTGGTGCACATGGACTCGCTGTCGGAGACCGCGCGCCGGATCGGCGCGGTGAACACCGTGACGGTCACGGGCGACGGTGCACTGCACGGCGACAATACCGATGGCTTCGGCTTCATCAGCCACCTGCGCCAGGAGGTACCGGGTTGGGAACCGGTATCGCCGGTAGCGGTTCTAGGGGCCGGCGGCGCAGCGCGCGCGGTGGTGGATGCTCTCTCTGCCGCCGGCGTTCCCGAAATCCGTCTGCTCAACCGCTCGGGCGAAAGAGCGACGGCGCTCGCCGAAGGGGTAGGAGAGACGGTGTGCCCTCTACCCTGGGGTGAAAGGGCGGCGGCGCTCGACGGCTGCAGCCTGCTGGTCAACACCACGCAGCTCGGCCAGGCGGGCAAGCCTGCGCTCGATCTCGCGCTTGGTCGATTGCCGGCCGAAGCAGTGGTCTACGACCTGGTTTACGCACCGCTGGAGACGGAGCTGCTCAAAGCAGCCCGCGCGCGCGGGCACGCGGGGGTGGACGGGCTCGGCATGCTGATCCATCAGGCGCGGCCCGGCTTCGCCGCCTGGTTCGGCGCCGAAGCGGAAGCCACGGCGGCACTCCGCACCTTCGCCGCCGAAGGGCTGTGACGGGGGCAGGCCGTGGTTATCCTCGGCCTCACCGGCTCCATCGGCATGGGCAAGACCACCGTGGCCAACGCGCTCAGGGCCGCAGGCGCTGCGATCTACGATGCCGACGCGGCGGTCCACCGCCTGCTCGCACCCGGCGGGGCTGGGGTGGCGCCGGTGCTCGTGCGCTTCCCCGATGCAGCCACGGGCGAGGGCGCTGCGCGTGCGGTGGACCGCGGAGCGCTCGGCGCCACGGTCTTCACGGACCCTGAGGCGCTGGCCGAGCTGGAGGCGATCCTCCATCCACTGGTGCGCGCCGGCGAGCGGCGCTTCCTCGCGACGAGCCAGCGTCGCGGCTGCCGTCTCGCGGTGCTGGACGTGCCGCTCCTATTCGAGACCGGCGGCGAAGCCCGCTGCGATGCGACTCTGGTGGTTTCGGCACCATCCTTCGTGCAGCGCGCGCGGGTGCTGGGCCGGGCGCGGATGACCGAGGAGCGCCTGGCCGCTATCCTCGTCCGCCAGATGCCGGACATCGAGAAGCGGCGACGCGCGGATTTCGTGATCCGCACCGGGCTCGACCGGAGGGTCTCGCGGCTCGCAGCGCGGCGAATTGCGGCCCACCTTTCCACGGAGCGCGGCACGCGCTGGCCCTCGTGCTGGGCGGGGGCGCTGATGCCGGCTCAGGAGGATGAGTATGCGTGAGGTCGTGCTCGATACCGAGACGACGGGCCTGGAGCCGGCAGACGGCCACCGGATCGTCGAGGTGGGTGCGGTCGAGCTGGTCAACCACATTCCTTCCGGCCGGCGCTTCCAACGCTATCTCAACCCCGAGCGAGACATGCCGGAGGGCGCCGAGCGGGTGCACGGGCTTACCCGCGATTTCCTCGCCAAGCACCGACGCTTCGCCGAGGAGGCCGACGCGCTGCTCGAATTTATCGGCGAGGCCAAGCTGGTCATGCACAACGCGCCCTTCGACCTCGGCTTCCTCAATGCCGAGCTCGAACGGATCGGCAAGCCGCCGATCCCGGTGGAGCGGTCGGTGGACACGCTGGCGATTGCCAGGCGCAGGTTTCCCGGAGCACCGGCAAGTCTCGATGCGCTCTGCAAGCGCTTCGGGATCGACCGGTCGATGCGGGAGAAGCACGGCGCGCTGCTGGACGCCGAGCTTCTCACCGAGGTCTATCTGGAGCTCACCGGCGGTCGTCAACCCGGGCTCGAGCTGCAACGGGCGGTGCCGACGCCCGACGCGGCACCTGTGCCCCGCGCCGACCGTGCTGCCCGCACGCCGCGGCCGCACGCGCCCACCGAGACCGAGGCGGCGGCCCACGCGGCCTTCGTTGCCACTCTCAAGGAGCCGATCTGGAGCGGCTGAGAGCGTCCGGCTGCCGCTGCGCGCGGCCGGCGAGCGTGTCAGCCGATGCGGGCCATGACGCCGCCGTCGACCGGGAGTGCCACGCCGGTGATGAAGCGCCCGGCGTCGGAGGCGAGGAAGAGCGAGGCCTGGGCCACGTCCCAGGCGCTGCCCA
>JAPPKP010000205.1 GCA_028819955.1 Rhodospirillaceae bacterium
GATGATGGCGCAGTATCTCGAAATCAAGGGCGCCCACCGGGATCATCTCCTGTTCTACCGGATGGGCGATTTCTACGAGCTCTTCTTCGACGACGCGCGCCAGGCCTCGGAGGCGCTCGACATCGCGCTCACCAAGCGAGGCCTGCACCAAGGGCAAGAGATCCCCATGTGTGGCGTACCCGTGGTGAGCGCCGAGAGCTACCTGCAGCGGCTGATCCGCAAAGGCTTCAGGGTCGCCGTGTGCGAGCAGGTCGAGGATCCGGCGGAGGCGCGCAAGCGGGGGGCGAAGGCGGTGGTCCGCCGCGAGGTCATCCGCCTGGTGACGCCGGGGACGCTGAGCGAGGAGGCGCTGCTGGATGCGCGCGCGGCCAACTACCTCGCGGCCCTCGCCCAGGCCGAAGGCGCTCTGGCGCTCGCGTGGGCCGAGATGTCCACCGGCGAGTTCGCGGTGATGGGGGTTTCGGAGTCCTCGCTGCCAGCGGCGCTTGCGCGGCTTGAGCCCGGCGAAGTCCTGGTGCCTGAGCCGCTGCTCGAGACGCCGGCGCTCTTCGAGCTCTTCGCCGAGTGGAAGGAAGCCCTTACACCGCAACCGCGCTCGCTCTTCGACAGTGTCACCGCCGGGCGCTCGCTCGCGGCGTTCTACGGCTTGGCTTCCCTTGACGGCCTCGGTTCCTTCGGACGCGCAGAGCTCGCCGCCGCCGGTGCCATCCTCGGCTACCTGCGGCTCACCCAGAAGAGCCAGCTACCCCGCCTCTCGCGGCTCCGCCCGACCGAGACAGGCGCCGCGATGGCGATCGACGCCGCGACACGGCGCAACCTGGAGCTCACCGCCACGCTGGATGGCGGCACCGCCGGCAGCCTGCTCTCGGTAATCGACCGCACCGTCACCGGCGCGGGCGCCCGGCTGCTCAGGGTGCGGCTCACCGCACCGCTCACCGAGCCTGCCGCCATCGGCGAGCGGCTCGATTCCGTGGGCTTCCTGGTCGAGGCGGAGGGCGCCCGGAGCGGCCTCAGGGAGCGGCTTCGACGCTGCCCGGACGTGGAGCGCGCTCTCTCGCGCCTTAGCCTGGGCCGCGGCGGGCCGCGCGACCTCGCTGCGGTGCGCGATGCCCTCGGCCAGATTCCGGCGATCCGGGATGCCCTCGGCTCCGAGGCCGCCGGTGCTCTGCGGGCGCCGCCGCCGGCACTCGCAGCCGATCTCAAGGCTCTCGGCCATCACCGGAGCCTGGTGGACCGCCTGAGCCGGGCGCTGGTGGAGAGCCCGGCACCCAGCATCCGGGACGGCGGCGTCATCGCGCGCGGCTACGACGAGGCGCTCGACCAGGTGGTGGAGCTGCGAGACCACAGCCGGCGCCTGATCGGTGAGCTGGAGGCCCGCTACCGCACCGAGATAGGGGTCAACGCCCTCAAGGTGCGGCACAACAACGTGCTCGGCTATTACGTCGAAGTGCCGCCGCAGCGGGCCGAGGCGCTGACCGAGGCCTTCATCCACCGCCAGACCCTCGCGAGCGCCATGCGCTACACGACCGTGGAGCTTGGCGAACTGGAGGCGCGGATCACCGGCGCAGCCGACAAGGCGCTGGCCCTGGAGCAGGCGCACTTCGACGACCTCCGCGCCGACGTGGTCCGCCGGGCGGAGGACATCGCGCGGGCCGCCGGCGCGCTCGCCGCGCTCGACGTGGCTCAGGGGCTTGCGCTGCTCGCCGTCGAGCGCCGCTATAGCCGGCCCGTTGTCGACGATACGACCGCCTTCGAGATCAAGGGCGGCCGGCACCCGGTGGTGGAAGTCATGGGCGCGGGCGGGAAGACCCCCTTCGTTCCCAACGATTGCGATCTGGGGGAGGAAGCCCGGATCTGGCTCGTCACCGGCCCCAACATGGCCGGCAAGAGCACGTTCCTGCGTCAGAACGCGCTGATCGCGGTTCTGGCCCAGATGGGCTCGTTCGTTCCCGCCGACGAGGCCCGCATCGGCGTGGTTGACCGGCTCTTCTCCCGCGTGGGCGCGGCCGACGATCTCGCGCGCGGGCGCTCCACCTTCATGGTGGAGATGGTGGAGACCGCCGCCATCCTCAACCAGGCCGGCGAACGCGCGCTGGTGATCCTCGACGAGATCGGGCGCGGCACCGCCACCTACGACGGGCTCTCCATTGCCTGGGCCGCCATCGAGCATCTGCACGACAGCAACCGTTGCCGGGCGCTCTTCGCGACCCACTATCACGAGCTCACCGCGCTCGCCCAGAAGCTAGACCGGCTCGCCTGCC
>JAPPKP010000107.1 GCA_028819955.1 Rhodospirillaceae bacterium
TTGAAGCAGATCATGTCGACGATCTCGTCGAGCGAGGCGCCCGCCGCCTGCATCACGTCCTTGAGCCGATCGTAGCAGAAGCGCGCCTGCGCCATGTGGTCGGCGGGCGCCACCACCGTGCCGCCATCGTCGGCGGCCACGATGCCGCTGGTGAACAGGTAATCGCCCTTTCGACAGGCGGCCGATAGTGGGAGCCCCGCCATCCAGCCGAAACCCGCCGGGGTCACGCCCTGCTTCTCGCCCGCGCCCACGTGGGCGACCACGCGGACGACAATCTCGAGGCCCGGATCGTGCCCGCCCACCATGCCGAGAGCGGTCCATGCGGGATAGGGCTCGGAGAACACCTCGCGGCCGACGGCAAAGGCCGCGTCCATGGTGCGCGGGTCCTTGTGGAACGTCATCACATCGAGCACGTCGTCGATGCCCGCGCCTGCCGCCTCCAGCACCGCGCCGACCCTGGCGAAGGCATTCCGGGTCTGGGCCTCGACATCGCCTGCGTCCCTCACCCGGCCGTCGTCGGTCACGCTCCCCTGGCCCGAGAGGAAGACGAGGTCGCCGACCCTGACTGCCGCCGAGGCCGGCCGACCAGCCATCCAGGATTCGCTCGCGGGCGTAAGGTAAGTGCGGTCGTCGGCCATCGGTGAGTCCTCCTCTGAGCGGTCAGGAGCGCCGGATGACCGGCAGCTCGATGAATGAGGGGCGCGCCCCATCGTGGAACACGGTCTGGTGCGCGGGCTGCAGGTCGAAGGCGTGCTCGCCGCCGATGGGTCCGCCGGTGTTTGGGTTGCGGTCGAAGGCCGGGTAGTTGCTGCTCGATACCTCGATCCGCACGCGATGACCGGCGCGGAACACGTGGCAGATCACGCCAACAGCGATGGCGAACTCATAGACCCGACGGGGCTCCAGCGGTACCTCGGTCTCCCTGCTTTCGCGAAAGCGGCCGCGAATCACGCCTTCGAACAGGTTGATCGAGCGCCCGTCGGGCTCAACGTCGCAGAGCTTGACCGTGAAATCGGTATCCGTGGCACTGGTCGCCGCGCTCAGCCGTGCCGTGACCGGGCCGGCGGCGAAGTAGGGCGCCTCCAGCGGCTGTGAGGTGTAGATCAGCACGTCGTTCCGATATTCGACCGAGCGCTGGTCCATCGGCCCCATGGGCGCGGTCTGCGGCAGGCAGCAGGAATGGCCGCCCATGCTCGGCACCGGATCGAACGGGTTGTAGATGAAGAAGTCCGGCGCCTCGTCGCCCGGCGCTTCCCGGTCCAGCGTCCCGTCTCCGCTAAGCGAGTTGGCGCGGCCTCCACTGTGAAGATACCAGCGCTCCGAGCCCGTGCCCGCAAGCGGCCAAGCGTCGGCGTCGTGCCAACGGTTCTCCCCCGTGACGAAAAGTCGGACGGGCGGCAGCGCCTCCAGCGCGGAGCGGTCGTCCTTCAGCCAGGCGTCGAACCAGGCGCGCTCGTAGACGCTGACGGAGTTCCTCGCCTCGTCGCCGAAGTCGATGGCGCCGACCTGCTGCGTCCACGGGATGTGATACCAGGGGCCGACGATGAGTCGGTGCTCGGCCCGGCCGGCGGCGCTCAGCGCCTCGTAGGCCGCGATGGTCTGCGGGATGAAGCTGTCGTACCAGCCGCTGACGTGGAGGCAGGGCACATCGATCTGTCCGAGCCGCGGCCCGAGCTCCCATTCCTGCCAATAGGAATCGTGAGCGGGATGGTCCACGTAGTCCTTGAGGAAGGGCATGAGGCCCGGCGTTTCGAGGAAGGGTATGTCCCTGAGCCCGAGCGCCGCCGGCCAGCGGCCACAGGCCGCCTGCGCCGCGCCGAGGGCGTCGAGGACCTCCCTGTCATCGCGCCGCCGCGCCGCGTCGCCCGCGAGGATGAGCGCCCAGTCCATCACCGCCGCAAGCCCGAAGGTGCCGCCCACATGGGTGAAGCCCTCGTACATGCCGCCCGGATAGAAGCCGGGCACCGCAGCAGCGAGATGCGGCGGCTTGAGCGCGGCGGCAAGCAACTGGTTCACGCCGGGAATGGAGAAGCCGAAGCTCCCGACTCGGCCGTTGCACCAGGGTTGGGCGGCGCACCACTCGATGGTGTCGTAGCCGTCCTCGGCATCGAGACGGAGCGGGTAGAACTCGCCCTCGGAGCCGTAGCGCCCGCGGGTGTCCTCGATCACGACGGCATAGCCGTGTCGCGCATAGACCGCCGGGTGGTCGTAGACGTAGGTCTGGGCGACGCGCTTGTCGTAGGGCTG
>JAPPKP010000118.1 GCA_028819955.1 Rhodospirillaceae bacterium
ACGTAGGCGAGCGGATAGCCAAGGAGGAGGGTCAGCACGGTGATGATCACCGCAATCTTCAAAGTCTTGCCGTAAAGCTGAATGTAGATGCGGGCGGATTCCCGCTGGCGTATGCCGCCCTCCGGATCCTTCTCAAGGTCGAGCGCGGTCAGGAAGTTCCGCTCCGAATAGCTGCGGCCGACCTCGCGCAGCGTGGACCAGAGCAGGGGGTCCGCCCACTTCTTGTGCGCCGCGAGCAGAAGGTCGGCCCCGTTCGCCTGAAGCTCGGCGTCGTCGGCACGGCGCATCTTGCGCGCGGTCGACTTCACCACGCTCGACGTGCCCGGCAGGCCGCGGTTCAGCTCTTCGGCGAGCTTGCCCGAGGTGCGCTCCTTGGCGAGACGCTTGAGATCGATCGCCATGGATGTGAGCACCGTCTCGCCCGGCGTCCCCTCGCCGCTCCAGCTCTGCAACAGCTCCAACGTACCGGGGATCAGCTCGACGACAGTGGGGTTGTGCACGCTCCGGTGCAGCATGGTGGCCACCGGGGCGAAGAAGGCGAAGACCACGAAGGCCAGCAGCGGCGCCACCAGAAGGAAAGCGATGAGGCGGCGGCGGTTCAGAGCGCGGGCCGCGACCCGCGCTTCCTCCCTGGTCAGCCCATGCAGAGACGACCGGGATGCGTTCTGAAGCTCCGTTGCGCTCATCTCGGTTGAGAGGCGAAGGACGGCGCCGGGCTGGTGCCGGCGCCATCCTTGCTATGGAGCGGCTATTGCAGAAGCCACTCGTTGAACTTCTCGCCAAGGGACTCGCCGAAGTCGGCCCAGAAGATTCCGTCGGCCTTCAGCCCTATGTCGATATGCGCGGTCGGCAGGTCGTTGATCACCGCAGGATCCACGAGCGCCGCTGCCGAGCGCCGGGTCGGGCCGTAGGCGACGTCCTGCATGCCGGAGAGCGGCACCGTGCCGGTCGCGAACTTCACGAAGTCCATCGCCTGTTCGAGGTTCGGCGATCCCCTCACCACCGACCACACGTCGAGGTCGAAGATGTGGCTGTCCCAGACCATGACGAAGGGACGATCGTGGTCCTTGATGTCCTTGAAGATGCGGCCGTTCGCCGATTGCACCATCACCGCCCCGCCGTCGTTCAGGAGCTGGGGCGCCTGCGACCAGGAATCGTACCAGACGAGGTCGTCCCTGATGGTGTCGAGCTTGGCGAACGCGCGCGCCTGGCCCTCGTCCGTCGCCAGCACTTCGTACACCTGATCGCGCGGCACGCCGTCGGCAATCAGGGACCACTCGAGATTGACCTGAGGCCGCTTTCTCATGGCCCGCTTGCCGGGGAACGACGCGGTATCGAAGAAGTCCTGGATGGTGCTGGGGGTCCCGCCCTGGATCGTCTCCGTGTTGTAGGCGTAGATGATGGTCCAGAAGATGACGCCGACGCCGCATTCATTGGCGAGCGCTTCCTCGAAGAAGTCCTCGGTGGCGGGCGTGCCGTCGTCGCCCGGCGGCAGAATGTCGGTGGGAATGATCTCCAGCAGGCCTTCGGAGCAGGCCCTCTCCAGGTCGATCACCTCGATATCGACGACATCCCACTGGATATTGCCGGCCTCGACCTGCGCCTTGATCTCGGCAATGCCGCCGGAATAGTCCTCGAAGAGCACGTTGTTCCCCGTCGCCTCGATATAGGGATCGACCATGTGCATCTTCTGTGCCGCGCCGTAGGCGCCGCCGAACGACACTGCCGTCAGATCGCGCGCCATTGCGGGCGTCGCGCCGATGGCCAGCACTGCCGCAACAGCTAGCAAAATTTTCATCCTTCTCATTACTCTTTCTCCTCTTGTTTGCGGTCAAAACGCATGACTGGGCTCGGATAAAACTTCCCCTGTCCTCATTGCTGCGTGCGGAACGAGAAGCAGTCGCTTTGCTGCCACATCAAGCGGGCGCGCTCGCCTTTCTGGAACTTCGGTGCCGTAATGTCGTTCAAAGCCTTCACGGTTATTTCCGTTCCATCGTGCAATTCGAAGTAGTAGCGAATGAAATCGCCGACATAGTGTCTGACGATGAAACGCGCCCATATTTCGTTGTCATGGGGGTCGCCTGCGTCGAGAAAGATCTTCTCCGGCCGCACGGATACGATGCACGCTGCGCCTACATCTCTGGTATCTGCGACCTGGGTGACGACGGGCTGCTCGCCGGAGATCGACACGCGAACCGCGCCGTTCTCCACGGCGACGACCTTGCCCGGCACCATGTTGTTCT
>JAPPKP010000352.1 GCA_028819955.1 Rhodospirillaceae bacterium
CACCCTGGATGTCGCGATCTTCATCTGGGTGATCGTCGCCCTCGTCATGCTGGCGCTGTGGTGGACGGACCGCTCACGCGCCGGCACCGTGCTCAGGGCGGTGGGCGAGGACGAGCTAGCGGCACAGAGCGTCGGTATCAACCTGACGGCGGTAAAGGTCGGCGCGTTTGCCGCCGGCGGCTTCATCGCCGGCATCGGCGGCGCGATCTACGCCCACTACACGACCCACATCGAGCACCTCAACTTCGGTGTCATGCTGGCGACCTTCGCCATCGCCTATCCGATCCTGGGCGGCCTCCGCAACGTCTTCGGCACCCTCGTGGCGGTGATCTTCATTCAGGGATTTCTCGTCGAAGGCCTGCGCTTCATGGGCGACTGGCGAAACCTGCTGTTCGGGGCGCTGATCGTGCTCGCCATGAACATCCAGCCGCGCGGGCTGATCGACGAGCGCTCCGTGAAGCTCGTCCGCGGGCTGTTCACCCGCGACACCCGCAACTAGCGCGATGCCGATACTGGAGCTCACATCCCTCACCAAGCACTTCGGCGGCGTCCATGCCGTCGACGAGCTCGACCTCACGGTGGAAGAGGGCGAAATCTTCGGCTTGATCGGACCCAACGGCTCGGGCAAGAGCACCACGGTGAATCTGATCTGCGGTGTCGTGTCGGTGACCGGCGGGACGGTCGCCTTCGAGGGACGCGATATCACGGGATCCGCACCGCACCGGGTGCTGGCGGCAGGCGTCGCGCGCACCTTCCAGAACATCCGGCTGTTCGGCCACCTCACGGTCTGGCAGAACCTCTGGGTGGCGCAGAACTCCGTGGAGGACCGGCGCAGCGAGAATTTCGCGAAGCGATGGTTCTTCGGCTCGGGCGCCGCCCGCGACGCGGTGGACGAGCAGCTCGAATTCGCCGGGCTCGCCGGCAAGCGTAACGAGCTTGCCGCCAACCTGGCCTTCGGCGAGCAGCGCCGCCTGGAGCTGGCCCGCGCGCTCGCCACAAAGCCCCGGCTCCTGCTGCTCGACGAGCCTGCCGCCGGCATGAACCTGGAGGAGGTGCACGCGCTCGACGGACGCTTGCGCGCGCTGCAGCAGGCGGGGATGACCATCGTCCTGGTCGAGCACGTCATGGAGCTCGTCATGGGCGTGACCGACCGCATCGCGGTGCTCAACTTCGGGCGCAAGATCGCCGAAGGCCTGCCGGCCGAAATTCAGGAGGACGTGGCAGTCCAGCAGGCCTATCTCGGCGGCAGCGTGGAGGCGGCGCATGCTTGAGATCGACGGCATCGCCGCCGCCTACGGCAACATCGAAGCCCTGCGCGGTGTCGACCTCTCGGTCGAGGAAGGCGGGATCACCTGCCTGCTGGGCCCGAACGGCGCCGGCAAGACCACGCTGATGATGACCATCGCCGGCATTGTGAAGCCGAGACGGGGCACGATCAGCTTCCTCGACCGGAACATTACCGGCATGACGCCGAGCGGGGTCGTGCGGCGGGGGATCGCGCTGGTGCCGGAGAACCGGCTCGTCTTCCCCGACATGAACGTGCACGAGAATCTCGTCGCCGGCGCCTATCTGCGGCTGGGCAAGAGCAGAGCAAAGGTGCATGAGGACATCAAGCACGTCTTTGCCCGGTTCCCCAGGCTGGAGGAACGGTCGAAGCAGATGGCGGGCACGCTCTCCGGCGGCGAGCAGCAGATGCTGGCCGTCGCGCGCGCCCTGATGGCGCGGCCCAAGCTGTTGATGATGGACGAGCCGTCGCTCGGCCTGGCACCCCTCGTCGTCGAGGAGATCTTCCGGATCATCAGCGATCTCAACGCGGACGGGACCACGATCTTCCTGGTCGAGCAGAACGCGCACATGGCGCTGCAGGTGGCTCATCACTTCTATCTGCTGGAGCAGGGGGAGGTGACGTTCAGCGGCAAGCCCGGGCAGCTCTCCGAGCACGAGGTGATCCAGCGCGCCTACCTGGGAAAGGGCCCGCAGCGGGAACGGGCGGCACAGGACCGGGGCCACCCCGGCGGGACGACGCTATAGGACAGTCGAAGCCGATGGCCGGACCTCCGACAGCGATGCGGGAAGAGGCCGGTGGTTGATTTCGTTCAGAACTGCCTCGACGGCATCATGCTGGGCTCGTCCTATGCGCTGCTGGCCATAGGGTTCACCCTGATCTTCGGCGTCATGCGCCGGCTCAACCTCTCCTACGGGCCGTCGATCATGGTCGGCGCGTTC
>JAPPKP010000155.1 GCA_028819955.1 Rhodospirillaceae bacterium
TGAAGTCCAGCGCCTCGTTGAAGATCGTCGAGTACGACGTCTTCATCAGCACGATGCCCATCTCGCGGCAGACCGCTGTCATGGTGGAATCGATGATCGACATGGCGACCATGTCGACGTCGTGCTTCTGGGTCATGGTCAGGACTCCTCGGCGATGCGGCCGATCAGAAGATTGCCGTACTGATCCACCTTCATGGGTTGGCCGGGGCGCAGCACGGTCACCGAGACGGGCTCCTCGATGACTGCCGGGCCGGTGATCGCGTGGCCGTCGCGCAAGGCCCCGCGGTCGTAGATCGGCGTGTCGTGGCGGCCGTCGTCGAACACGACCGAGCGGGTTGCCACGGGCTCCGGCCCGCCGTCCGCCTTGCCAATAGTGGCGAGATCGGGCTTCTCGGTGAGCGAGACGACGGTGGCCTTGACGGTGATGACCTCGATCACCTCGCGCGGGATGTTGAAGCCGAAGCGTGCGAGGTGCATGTCGTGAAACGCCTGCCAGACCTTGGGCGTGGTCTCGTCCGTGAACGAGTCGAATGCGACCGGGATCTCCAGCTCGTAGTTCTGGCCGAGATAGCGCATCTCCAGCGAGCGGTAGATCTCGATGTTCTTGACGTAGCCCTGCGCCTTCAGCTCGGCGATACCAGTCTCGATCAGCGCGTGCATCACCTCCGACGCCCGCGCCTGGTCGAAGCGCTTGGACGTCATCTGCACCGTGCGCTGCACGTCGACGCGGGCGTCGGTGAGAATGAAGCCGAAGGCAGAGAACTGGCCGGGGTAGTTCGGGATGACGCCCGACGGGATGCCGGCGTCGTTCATCAGGTCGGCCGCGTGCAGGGGGCCTGCGCCGCCGAAGGCGAGCAGCGCGAAGTCGCGCGGGTCGAGGCCGCGCTCGATCAGCACCGAGCGCAGCGCGCCCACCATGTTGTTGTTGGCGATCTGCACGATGGCGAGCGCCGTCTCCTCCGCGGTGCGCCCGAGCGGCTCGGCAACGCTCGCAATCGCCTTCTCGGCTGCGGCCATGTCGAGGGCCATCTCGCCGCCGAGGAAGTTCTCGGGGTTGATCCGGCCGAGCAGCAGATTGGCGTCGGTGACCGCCGGCCGTTCGCCGCCGCTGCCGTAGCAGGCCGGGCCCGGGTTCGCGCCCGCGCTCTCCGGCCCGACGCGCAGCATGCCGCCCTTGTCGATCCAGGCGATGGAGCCGCCGCCCGCGCCGATGGTGCGGATGTCGATCATGGGGATCTGGATGGGGACGCCGAACTCCACCTCGTAGTCGGTGGTGAAGTTCTCCTGCCCGCCCACGATGGTGGACGTGTCGGTCGACGTGCCGCCCATGTCGAGGGTGACGAGATGGCTGATGCCGCTCAGCTTGGCGACATGCTTGCCCGCGATCACCCCGCCGGTGGGGCCGGAGACCGTCATCTGGATCGGCGTGCGCTGCGCCGCCTCCAGGGTCATCTCGCCGCCGTTGGACTTGATGACGACGGCCTGGTCGGTGACGCCGCTCGCGCCGAACCGCTCGCGCAGGTTGGCGACCTGCCGGTTCACCACCGGCTTCACGTAGGCGTCGGCGATGGTGGTCGATGCGCGCTCGTACTCCTTCCACTTCGGCAGCACGTCGTAGGAGATGGAGACCGGAATGTCCGGCAGCTCCTCCTCCAGGATCTCCTTGGCGCGCCGTTCGTGGTCGGGCGTCACGTACGAAAACAGGAAGTTGAGCGCCACCGCCTCGATGGAGCCGTCCTCCCTGATCTCTCGCGCGATGGCGCGGACGCCGTCCTCGTCGAGCGGCACATGGACCGTGCCGTCGGACATGATCCGCTCGTTGACCTCGTAGCAGTGGCGGCGCTTGACCAGCGGCTTCGGCTTGATCCAGGTGATGTCGTAGTGGCTGCGCCGGTTGCCCCGCTGGATAAAGGGGATGTCGCGAAAGCCCTCGGTGGTCACGTAGGCCACCCTGGCGCCCTTGCGCTCCAGGATGGCGTTGGTGGCCACCGTGGTGCCGAGCCTGATGTTGCGGATGTCCGACGGGGCCTCGAAGCGCCCGAGGCCACCCAGAATGCCTTCGTTGGGGTCGTGGGGCGTCGACAGTATCTTCCAGACATCGACCGCCCTGGTCTCAGAATTGTAGCTCACGAAATCCGTGAACGTACCGCCGACATCGATCCCGACCAGATAATCCGTCAACGCCACCCTCCCACACGTTAAAGCGCGCGCCGGGCCGCTCCGGCTCGGCGCCGCACCGATTCGATCGTCTCCCGGCCTCCCCGTGTGCCGGGCGGCTGGATGTTATGGGGAGAGCGGCCTTGAGGCAACCGCGCGTCCCCGCTCGCGATCTCGGCATCTTAAGCTCTGTTGTGAGACCCTCGCGTGCTTGGCGTGAGCCCGCCATGCCTTGACTCAAGGCAGCGCATCAAAGATTGACGGGCCTCGGTCAGCACTCGCAGGAAGTCGCGCCATGCACTGGCTCTATCTCGCCCTTGCCATAATCTTCGAGGTCGGCGGCACGACCTGCATGAAGCTGAGCGAGGGCCTGACCAAGCCGATCTTCGCCGCGCTGATTTTCGTCCTCTACGGGGTCAGCTTCGCGTTGCTCGCCATTGTCCTGAAGAAGCTCGATCTCGGCCTGACCTACGCGATCTGGTCGGGGATCGGCACGGCGACCATCGCGCTGATTGGCTTCATCTGGTTCAAGGAGCCGATGGGGCCGCTCAAGGTTGGCTCGATCGTTCTTATCATTGTCGGCGTGGTTGGGCTCAACCTCTCCCGCGGTGCACACTAACCGAACACCGCGTCGAAATTGCGCCGCAGCGCCCGGTCGACATCCGCCATCGTGGCCTCGACCCCGAGGGCGGCGAGCGAAGTGACGCCGTGCTCGCGAATGCCGCAGGCGACGATTCCCCGGTAATGGGCCAGATCGGGGGCGACGTTGAGCGAGACACCGTGAAAGGTCACCCAGCGGCGCACACGCACCCCGATCGCGGCGATCTTGGCCTCGCCGCTCTCCGTCTCGACCCAGATGCCGACCCGGCCGGAGCGGCACATGCCGGCGACTCCGAACTCCGCCAGCGCGCCGATCAGCCACCGCTCCAAGTCGCGCACGAAGCAGCGAAGGTCCAAGCGCCTGCGCGCGGCGAGGTCGAGCATGACGTAGGCCACCCGCTGACCCGGCCCGTGATAGGTGTACTGGCCGCCGCGGCCGGACTTGAAGACCGGGAGACCTTGCGGATCGAGCAGGTCATCGGTGCTCGCGCTCGTGCCGGCGGTGTAGAGCGGCGGATGCTCCAGCAGCCACACCTGCTCCGGCGCCCGCCGCGCGAGAATGCCGGCGACCCGCTCCTCCATGGCCGCGACGGCATCGGGGTAGCGCACCGGATCCGGCGCGACCGACCATTCGACCCGATGCTCGGCCGCGGTGGAGGACCTGCTTCGCGTGGGTCTAGCTGTCGCCATCGCCACCATCGTCCGCCGCCGGTGGCGCCCCCCCAGCGGCGACGGCGAGCCATTCGTCCTCGCTCAGCACCGTGACGCCGAGCGCTTCGGCGCGCTTCAGCTTGGAGCCCGCATCATCCCCCGCCACCAGGTAGTCGGTCGCCTTCGATACGGATCCCGCCACTTGCGCCCCCAGCGCCTCGGCCCGCGCCTTCGCCTCCTGTCGCGTCATCCGCTCGAGCTTGCCAGTGAAGACGACCGTCCTGCCGGCGACAGGCGAGTCCGCGCTCGGCGCCTCGAACGGCTCGACGTCGAGGCGCTCGCAGAGCGCGTCGAGGATGGCGCCGTTGCGCGGTTCCGCCACGAACTCGACGATTGCGTTGGCGACCACCGGGCCGATTCCGTCGATATCGTTGAGGGCCTCCAGACTCTCGCTCTCCGGTTCCGAGGCTGCGTCCATCGCCGCACGCCACTCCTCGACGGTGCCGTAGCGGCGTGCGAGCAGGCGCGCGGTGGTTTGTCCGACGTGGCGAATTCCCAGCGCATGAATGAAACGGTCGAGGGAGATGCGCCGGCGCGCCTCGACGGCGCGATAGAGATTGGCGGCGGAAGTCTCGCCCCAGCCGTCGCGCTCGGCGAGCTGCGGAAACTCCTCAGTGCCGTCCTTTGCTTCCAGATCGAAGATGTCGGCCGGGCTCTGCACTCGTCCCTCCGCATAGAACGCCTCGATCTGCTTGGCCCCGAGGCCCTCGATGTCGAAGGCATCGCGCGCGACAAAATGGCGTAGCCGCTCCAACGCCTGGGCCGGGCAGACCAGGCCGCCCGTGCAGCGCCGCACCGCCTCGCCCTCCTCCCGCACGGCGTGGCTGCCGCATTCCGGACAGACATCGGACGGGACGAACGGCTCGCTCCCGGCCGGCCGCTTCTCCTGGATCACGCGGACGACCTGCGGGATCACATCGCCGGCGCGCTGCACCACCACCGTGTCGCCGGCGCGGATGTCCTTGCGCGCGATCTCGTCTTCGTTGTGCAGCGTCGCGCGGGAGACGGTGACGCCGCCGACATGCACCGGCTCAAGCTCTGCCACCGGGGTCAGCGCCCCGGTGCGCCCAACCGAGATCGAGATGCGCTGGAGCACGGTCTCGGCCTGCTCGGCCGGGAACTTGTAGGCGATGGCCCAGCGCGGCGCGCGGCCGGCGGCGCCGAGGCGCTCCTGCCAATCTAGGCGGTCGACCTTGAAGACGACGCCATCGATCTCGAAGTCGAGCGAGGGCCGCGCCGCCTCGATCTCCCGATGCAGCGCCCGCGCCTCGTCGAGTCCGGTGCAGCGCCGGGCGAGCGGAGCGAGGGCGAACCCCCACGCATCGAGCCGCGCCAGAACGTCCGCCTGCTTCTCTCCCAGCGGCCCGCTCGTTTCACCCCAACCGTGGGCGAAGAAGCGCAGCCGGCGCTTCGCGGTCAGCGTCGTATCAATCTGCCGCAGACCGCCCGAGGCGGTGTTGCGCGGATTGACGAACGCCTCTTCGCCTTCCGCCTCCCGCTCCTGGTTCAGCGCCGCGAAATCGGCGAGACCTATGTACACTTCGCCCCGAACCTCCAACCGTTCGGGTACGTCGTCACCGGTCAGCGTGTGCGGCAGGTTGCGCAAGGTCATCAGGTTGGCGGTTACGTCCTCGCCTGTCTCGCCATCGCCCCTGGTGGCGCCGAGCACGAGCTTGCCCGAATGATAGTGCAACGTCGCCGAGAGGCCGTCGATCTTGGGCTCGCCGTGGAGCGCCACCGGCTCGTCGTCGCCGAGATTGAGGAAGCGCCGCACCCGGCCCTCGAACTCGGCCAGATCGTCGTCGTTGAGGGCGTTCCCGAGCGACAGCATGGGCCGGCTGTGGCGGACCTTGGCGAAGCTCGACGACGGTGGCGCGCCGACGCGCTCGCTCGGGCTATCGGTGCGCTTGAGGTCGGGAAAGCGCGCCTCGATGGCCTCGTTGCGCCGCCGCAACAGGTCGTACTCGGCATCGCTCAGCTCGGGCGCGGAGTCGACGTGGTAGAGCGAATCGTGGCGGGCGATTTCCCGTGCGAGCCGCTCGAGCTCGCGTTCCGCCGCGTGGCGGGTGAGCGCCTCCGGCGCTGTCGTCTCGCCGCTCATGCGCTGGCCCGTGATAGCAGGCTGTCGGCGGCGGCGCGCGCCTCCTCGGTGACCTGCGCGCCCGAGAGCATGCGCGCGACTTCCTCCTGCCGCTGATCCTCGGTCAACAACGCGACCCGTGCAATCGCGCCCTGGTCCCCCTCGCTTCTTGTGACCCGAAAGTGGTGGTCGCCGCGCGCCGCGACCTGGGGCGAGTGAGTGACCACTAGAACCTGAACATCCCCCGCGAGCCGCGCCAGGCGTTCACCGACGGCGTCGGCGACCGCGCCGCCGATCCCCCGATCGATTTCGTCGAAGACCAGCGTCGAGAGACCCGCCGCGCGCGCGAGACAGACCCTGAGTGCAAGCAGGAGCCGCGCCCGCTCGCCGCCGGAGGCGACCTTCGCCAACGGCTGCGGATCAGCTCCGGGATCGGGAGCCAACATGAAGCGGCAGCGGTCGATTCCGGTGCGGTTCTCCGCCCCTTCGGCGACCGGGTCGAGCGCCGTGCTGAAGCGGGCGCGTGCGAGCTTGAGGGGTGCGAGCTCGCCGGCTACAGCAGCGTCGAGCACACGCGCTGCGCAATGACGGGCGTCCCTCACAGCTTGAGCCTTGTCTTCGTATGCCCGGTGCGCTGCCGCTGTCGCCGCACCGAGCGCTGCGAGGCGGTCGGCGCCACCTTCGATCAGATCAAGCTCGTCTCGCAGCCTGATTAGCAGCGCGGGCAGGGAATCGGGGTCGGTGCGATGCTTGCGCGCGGCTGCTCGGAGCGAGAAGAGGCGCTCTTCCACCGCCTCCAGCCGACCGGAGTCCGTATCGAGCGCCTGTTGCGCCGCGCTCAGGCTGCCCTCCGCCTCCTCCGCCTCGATCGCCGCCCGTTCGAGCGTGTCGAGAAGGATGTCCAACGCTCCGGCAGCGGCCGGGGCCACGCGTTCGACTTCGCGGCGCGCCGCCCGGAGGCGAGTGCCCACGCCGCTCTCCCCGGCGATCCTGGCCGACGCCGCGTCCAACGCTTCGGCAATCTTCTGGCCGTTCAGCAGCATCGCGCGCTCGGCGGCGCGGCGCCCTTCCTCGCCTCGCTCCGGCGCAAGCACTTCCAATTCGGACACCGCGTGCCGCAGATACTCTTCCTCCCGCTGCGACGCCTCCTGCGCAGCCTTCGCCTCCTGTTCTTCGGTCTGGGCAGCTTGCCACGCTGCATGGGCGGCTGCGAGGATTTCCCGCTCCTCACCATGCCCGGCGAAGTCATCCAGCATGGCGAGGTGTGTCGCGGGGTCGAGCAGCCCGCCCGCCTCGCTCTGGCCGTCGATTTCGACCAACATGCTGCCGATGCTTCTCAGCAGGGCAAGGCCCGTCGGCGTATCGTTGACGAATGCACGGCTGCGCCCATCGGCGCCGATCACGCGGCGCAGCAGAAGCTCGCCGTCGTGGTCGAGGTCGTGCTCGGCCAGCAATGCGCGGACCGGATCGGCGCCATCGACGGAAAACACGGCAACGACGCTGGCGCGTTCGCTGCCGCGCGCCACGACGCCGGCACTCGCGCGCGCTCCGAGCGCGAGCCCCAGGGCATCCAGCAGAATCGACTTGCCGGCGCCCGTCTCTCCAGTAAAGACCGCCATACCGGCACCGAGGTCGATGTCCAAGCTGCTGATCAGAACATAGTTGCGGATCGAAAGGCGCCGAAGCATCTGCCCGCGTCAGAACACGTCGCCGAAGACCCGGCTGATCCAGGAGCCCTCGTCGACCTCGGGCTCGAGTTCGGAATCGACGAGCAGGGCATAGCTGTGCTGGTACCAGCGGTTGCCCGGATAGTTGTGGCCCAGGACCGCAGCCGAGGTCTGCGCCTCGTTGGGCACGCCGAGCGCCAGATACGCTTCGGTCAGGCGGTGCAGCGCCTCCGGCGTGTGGCTCGTGGTCTGGTACTGCTCGACGACCATGCGAAAGCGCCCGATCGCCGCGACGGGGTTCCCGCGACGCAGGTAGTAGCGGCCAACGGTCATCTCCTTGCCAGCGAGATGGTCGCGCGCCAGGTCGATCTTGAGGCGGGCATCGCGCGCATAGACGCTGTCGGGGAACCGGCGCGCCACCTCGTCCAGGGCCTGCAACGCAAGCGCCGTCGTCTTCTGATCGCGGCCCACGTCCGAGATTTGTTCGTAATGGGATATGGCGATCAGATAGTAGCCATACGCGGCATCGCGATGGCCCGGGTGCAGCTCGACGAAGCGCTCGGCTGCGGCGATTGCCTCGTCGTAGCGATTGCCTTGGTAGTAGACGAACGCCGACATGATCTGCGACCGCGTCGCCCACACTGAGTACGGGTGCTGGCGTTCGACCTCGAGGAAGCCCGCCACTGCGGCCGCCAAGTCGTCGGCCAGCAGGCTGTCCATCGCTTCGTTGTAAAGCTCTTCGACCGAGCGTTCGACGTAGGCTTCTTCGTCTCCCGTCGCACAACCCGCGAGCAGTGCCAGGACCATCCCGATTGACGCAGCCAGCGCCACCGGGGTCACGGGAACCAACGTGCGCTTTCGCCTCATGACTGGCCCTGCCCGTTATGCTCGACCAACTCGTCGGCCGGCTCGTCGACGTTCTCTTGTCTTGCGGCTTCTTCTTCGGCGGCAGCAGCAGCGGCGGCCGCCTCTGCAATACGGTCTTTCCGCACCTCTTCCAGCGCCTCCACCAGATCGCGCGTGATCTGCGGTGCCATGCGCAGCCGGTTCTCCTTCAAAAACTTCCGTGCCGCCTTGATGGTGAACTCACCGGCGACTCCGTCCACCGCCGCATCATAGTATCCCAGCGACTTGAGGAGCCGCTGCGCGTAAATCGCGGAATCGCGAAACCCGTTCGCGGGCCTCGGCAGGGCAACGCCGAACGCGGGCTTTCCCGGCACCTCCTCCGCATCGGCTCGAGCCAGTATCTCGGCGCTCAACGAGT
Source organism: Rhodospirillaceae bacterium (assembly GCA_028819955.1). The sequence continues at coordinate 8,480 of JAPPKP010000155.1, forward strand.
CCGCCTTGACACGCTCCTGTGGTGACATGAGGCGGTCAAGCCGGTCGCGGTAGTTCATCGCATCTTTGCCGGCCGGGCCTTCTGCATGGGCGGCAAGATTGAACCAGGCCATCGCCTGGATCAGATCGCGCTCGACGCCGAGGCCGTTGGCATAGAGCAGGCCGAGGCCATTCTGCCCCAGCGCGTCACCCTGTGCCGCCGCAGCCTCATACCAACGGTGAGCCTGCTCGAAGTCGCGCGCCACGCCGCGACCGAGGTAGTGCAACGCCGCGAGATTGCTTTGCGCGATGGCGAGACCCTCGCGCGCCGCGCGACGGTACCACACGACCGCCTTGTCGTAGTCTCTGACGCCCAGCAATCCCTTCTCATGAATGTAGCCCAGATTGTTCATGGCCCGCGCCTCGCCAGCGTCGGCAGCGCGAATGTACCACTCCCGCGCTAGGTCGATGTCGCGCGGAGTGCCCAGCCCTTCGTCGTAGAGAGTCGCCAGATTGTACTGGGCGTCGGTCAGGCCCTGCTCCGCTGCGCGCTGGTACCAGCCCGCAGCCGTCGCGTGGTTTTGGGTGACGCCTAGCCCGTGATCGTAAGCGACGCCGAGCTCGTACTGGGCCTCGGCCAGGCCGCGGCGAGCGGCGGTTTCGAGAAGCTTGATCTGGTCTTCATCCGGTTCGGGCTCGAGCGCGCCGGTGCGCTGCAGGCGGGCTAATGCCAGGCGTGCGAGATCAACCCGGCGCAATGCCGCAGCGCGGTACCAACGCGCCGCCCGCTCGGCGTCCGCCTCCACGCCCAGGCCGTTCTCGTAGAGTGCGCCGAGGTTGAACTGTGCGTCGACGTCTCCTTCGTGAGCGAGGGTGGACCAAATGGCGCGGGCCTCGTCGTATTCGCCCCGCTGGAACGCGTCGTAGGCCTCGAAGAAGTCCGCCGCCGCCACCTTCTGCGCGGCGAACGCCGACATGCACAGCACCGCCGCCCCCACGCAGGCAGCCAACCCCAATGTCCGGAATGTTCGTGAGGAGTCGCGGTCCATGCCGTCGGCGGAACCCGATCGTTGCAGCGCGGCGCGCGGCGCCGCAGCCCCTGCATCACCTTGCATGCCTGTCCGCGATCGTCAATAAACTGTTGCATGCGCCTGCGGATATTCCAGATCGATGCGTTTACCGACGCGGTGTTCGGCGGCAATCCGGCGGCGGTGTGCCCTCTGGAATCCTGGCTCGACGATGCCACGCTGCAAGCAATCGCGAACGAGAACAACCTGTCGGAGACCGCGTTCTTCGTGCCGGAAGACGGTGCTTACGCGCTACGCTGGTTCACACCGCTAGCCGAGGTCGATCTCTGCGGCCACGCGACCCTCGCCAGCGCTTACGTCGTGTTTCGCCACGAACAGCCGGATGCCGATTCGGTCGCCTTCGAGACCCGAAGCGGGCGCCTGTATGTGACCCGCGACGACGACGGCCTCACCATGGACTTCCCTGCGTTAGCGGCGCACCCGATCGAGTCGCCCGCCGACCTCGCCAAAGGTCTCGGGGCGGAGCCCCGGGCGGTGTTCGCCGACATGGATTATCTCGCGCTGTTCGAGACCGAGGCCGACGTCAGGGCAATCCAGCCCGACATGACGGCGCTCGCCCGCCTCGAAGAGCGGCGCGGGATCATCGTGACAGCGCCCGGCGAGCGCGCGGACTTCGTCTCGCGATTCTTCTCCCCTCGACTCGGGGTTCCCGAAGACCCGGTTACCGGGTCCGCCCACTGCATGCTCGCGCCGTTCTGGGCGGAACGCCTGGGCAAGACCGTCCTCAACGCCCAGCAGGTGTCCGCACGCGGTGGGGCGGTGCAGTGCACGGTCGCAGGCGACCGGGTCCTGCTCGCCGGCCGCGCCGTGCAGTATCTCGAGGGGTCGATCGCGGTCTGAGCCCGAGAGGCCCGCACCGGCCGTGCCGCCCATGAAACCGAGCGTCCGTCCCGACAACCCGCTCTTCTCCTCTGGGCCCTGCCCCAAGCGCCCCGGCTGGTCCGTCGACGTCCTCTCAGGCGCGCTACTCGGCAGGTCTCATCGAGCGAAAGAGCCGCTGGCAAGGATCCAGGAGCTTCTGGAGCGCTCGCGCTCGCTTCTCGGCCTGCCGGACGAGTGGCGCATCGGCATCGTGCCGGGCTCCGATACCGGTGCCATCGAGATGGCCATGTGGTCGCTGCTCGGACCGCGCGGAGTCGACTTTTTGCGCTGGGACAATTTCGGCGCGCTCTGGGCGATCGACGGCGAGCGCGAGCTGCGCCCGCTGGATGCGCGCGTGATCGACGCGGCCTACGGCCGTCTGCCCGACCTCGCGCAGGTCGATCCCGGCCGTGACACGGTATTCGTCTGGAACGGCACTACGTCCGGCGTGCGGGTGCCCGATGCCGCGTGGATTGCCGCCGACCGTGCTGGGCTCACGCTGTGCGACGCCACCTCGGCCGTCCTTGCCTACCCCATGGATTGGACAAAGCTCGATGCAACCACCTACTCGTGGCAGAAAGTGCTGGGCGGCGAGGCCGGGTTCGGCATGTTGATCCTGGGCCCGCGGGCGGTGGAGCGGCTGGAGAGCGAGCGGCCGCCCTGGCCGGTGCCCCGGGTGTTCCGGCTCACCACCGGCGACGGCAGGCTCAACGAGGGCATCTTCCGGGGCGAGACCATCAACACGGTCTCGATGATGGCGATCGAGGACGCGCTCGACGCGCTCCGCTGGATCGAGTCCATCGGCGGCCGAGATGGAATGATCGCACGGGCACAAGCCAATTTCGGCGTCATCGAGGCATGGGTTGCCGAGCGCGAGTGGGTCGACTTCCTGGCGGAGGCACCGGAGACCCGCTCCCACACATCGGTGTGCCTCAGCATCGTCGATCCTTGGTTCAACGCGCTCGATACTGACGATCAGTGGAACGCGATCAAGCTGATGTGCACGCTGCTGGAGGCAGAGAACGCCGCATATGATATCAAGACCCACCGGGCCGCCCCGCCGGGCCTCCGAATCTGGTGCGGCGGCACGGTGCAACGCGGCGATCTCGAAGCACTGACTCCGTGGCTCGATTGGGCCTGGGAAAAGATGCGCAGGCAGGGCGCGGGCTGAACCGCCCAGCCGCGGGGGCCTGAGGCGATGCCGAGAGTCTTGATCGCAGACAAGGTGAGCGAGGTCGCGGTGCAGGCGTTCGCCGAGCGCGGCATCGAGGTCAGCATACAGCCCGGGCTCGCGCCGGAGGCGCTGACCGGGATTGTCGCAGACTATGAGGGCCTCGTCGTCCGCTCCGCGACCAAGGTGACTCCGGATCTGCTGTCACAGGCGATCCGGCTCAAGGTCATCGGCCGGGCAGGTACCGGCGTCGACAACGTCGACATCGATGCCGCAACCAAGCGCGGCATCGTGGTCATGAACACGCCCCACGGCAATTCGGTGACCGCGGCGGAGCACACCATCGCGATGATGTGCGCGCTTGCGCGTCGCATTCCGCAGGCCGACCGCTCCACCCGCAAGGGCAGTTGGGAGCGCGGCCGCTTCATGGGCGTCGAGCTTCGCGACAAGACGCTTGGAGTGGTCGGCTGCGGTACCATCGGCGCCATCGTCGCGACCCTCGCCCAGGGGCTCAGAATGCGGGTCATCGCCTTCGACCCCTACCTCGCGCCGGACCGTGCCGCCTCCCTCGGTGTGACGCTGGCGACGATGGACGAGCTGCTCAGAGACGCCGACGTCATCACCCTGCACGTCCCGCTCACGGACGAGACGCGGGGTATCATCGACGCCGGTGCACTGGCCAAGACCAAGACGGGCGTCCGCATCGTGAACTGCGCGCGGGGCGGCCTGGTCGTGGAGGCGGACCTCCAGAGCGCCATCAAGAGCGGCCATGTGGCCGGCGCAGCGCTCGACGTGTTCGAGGAGGAGCCGGCGCAGGAGGATAACCCGCTCTTCGCCCTGGACGAGGTGATCGCGACGCCCCACCTCGGCGCCTCCACCGTCGAGGCGCAGGAGAACGTGGCACTCCAGATCGCGCAGCAGATGGCCGAGTACCTGCTGACCGGCACGGTCCTGAACGCGGTCAACACGCCCTCGGTCGCACCCGAAGATTTGGCGAAGCTCGGCCCTTACCTCACGCTGGCGGAGCAGATCGGCAGCTTCGCTGGCCAAATTGCAGACGGTCGCATACGCGGCGTCACCGTCGCTTACGAAGGCCAGGCCAGCGCGCTCGATTCTCGACTGCTCACCGCCGCCGCTCTCCAGGGTCTGCTCGCCCCGCGCCTCGACAACATCAACATCGTCAACGCCCCCTTCATCGCCCGTGAGCGCGGCATCGCGGTGCGCGAAATCAAGAGCGCGACCTCGGCGGACTATCAGACCCTCATGCGCGTGGAAGTGCTGTCGCAGGATCAGGCGCAGGCGGTGGCTGGCACGCTCATCGGCCGCGGTGGGCGGCGAATCGTGGAAGTCGAGGGGATCGAGGTCGAGGCCGAACTCGGCCCGCATATGCTCTACTTCACCAACGAGGACAGGCCGGGCCTGATCGGCACGGTGGCTACGATTCTCGGTGAGGCCGGTATCAACATCGCCACCTTCAATCTGGGGCGCAGGGAACCGGGCGGCGACGCGATCGGCCTTATCGGCGTGGATTCGGTGGTGCCCGACGACGTGCTCGCCAAACTCCGCGCGCGCGCCGCTGTCATCGACCTCAAGCGGCTGAGATTCTGACTGCAGCGGGCTTCGGCAAGGGAACGGCGGATCGACGACATGGGCCTCGGGCTGACCATCATTGTCGTCCTACTCGCAGCTCTCGCGGGCGCGGTGGCCTGCTATGTCACGCTGGTGCTCCCGTCATCGCGCAGAGCGGCGAAAGAGCGGGAGGCGCGTGCAACGGAGATCGCCCGTCTCGCCGTCGCCGCCGAGCGTGTACCCAGTCTCGAGGAGGACGCCGCCACGCTCCGGGACCGGCTCCAGGACATCGACAAGAGTAAGGCGGCGCTCGAAGCGGCGCTGGAGGCCGAGCGCAAGAGCCACGAAGCACGGGTCCAGGAGCTCACGCGCATGGGCGCCGAGCTCGAGAAGAAGTTCGCGGGTCTCGCCTCGGACGTGCTCGGCAAGAACAGCGAGAGCTTCCTGAAACTCGTAAGCGAGCGCTTCGAGAAGCACAGCGCGAGCGCCAAGGACGACCTGGAGAAGCGCCGCGTTGCGATCGAGACCCTGGTCAAGCCACTGGGCGAAAGCCTCTCCAAGTTCGAGCACAAGGTGGGTGAAATCGAGAAGGCGCGCGAGGGCGCCTACCGGGCCATCAGCGAGCAGGTGAAGAGCCTGGCGGAGGGACAGACGGGCCTGCGCACGGAAACCAGCCGCCTCGTGAAGGCGCTTCGCCGGCCCGAGGCACGAGGTCGTTGGGGCGAATACCAATTGCAGAACGTGCTGGAAATGGCGGGCATGACCGCAGGTGTCGACTTCGAGATGCAGGTGACCATCACGGGCGAGGATGGGCGGCTCCGCCCCGACGTGATCATCCACCTGCCGGGTGGCAAGTCCATCATCGTCGATGCCAAGACGCCGCTCGATGCCTACCTCAGCGCCGTGGAGGCTGAAGACGAGGACGCGCGCAAGCAGCTCATCGCCGACCATGCGCGCCAGGTGCGTGCCCATGTCGGCGCGCTGGCCTCCAAGGACTATTGGAAGGCCCTGCCCGGAGCGCCCGACTTCGTCGTGATGTTCGTCCCCGGCGAGGCGATCCTGGCGGCGGCGATTGAGAGCGATCCGGGCCTATTCGAAAGCGCAGTCAACCAGCGAGTCCTCATCAGCACGCCGACCACCCTCATCGCTCTGGCCAAGGCCATCGCCTACGGCTGGCAGCAGGAGAGGCTGGCCGAGAACGCGCAGGCGGTAGCGGCGAACGCCCGCGAGCTCTACGGCCGGATCGGGAAGTTCGGTGAGCACATGGGCGATGTCGGGCGCGCACTGAGGCGGGCAGTCGAGCGGTACAACCAGGGCGTTGGCTCGCTGGAAAGCCGGGTGCTGCCGGCGGCGCGCAAGTTCGAATCGCTGAACGTGCTCTCCGCCGGCTCCTCGATCCCGCCGCTGGAACCCGTGGAGCACGACGTCCGCGAGCTCCAGGCCGAGGAGTTGATCGCGCCCCAGGTAGAAGAAGCGGCCGAGTAACGGCTCGAGCCGCCATCCACCTTGTATCTCGCTCACTCGCCGTCGGGCTTGTCTCGGCAGCGTTGAACGCGATCGGATGGCGTTCGCGTGCTCCTTGTATCTCGCTCACTCGCCGTCGGGCTTGTCTCGGCAGCGTTGAACGCGATCGGATGGCGTTCGCGTGCTCCTTCGCGGCACTTGCGCTCGTCAGTAGGCGGCGGCTCCGCCACGGATGAGCTGACCGGGATGTGCCCCCGTGGGCTCGCCCTCCCTCAGCGTGACGGCTCCGTTGACGACCGTGGCGGCGATGCCGTCGGCTTTCTGTACCAGCCTGCGGGCACCGCCGGGCAGGTCGTGTTGAACCGTCGGCAGGCACGGCTTCACCGTCGCTTCGTCGAAGACCACGATGTCGGCCGCGAAGCCGGGGCGCAGCAGGCCCCGGTCGTGCATATCCCAGGCGGATGCGTTGTCGAAGGTCAGCATTCTGACCGCCTCCTCCAGGGTGAATGCCTGCTTGGCGCGCACCCAGTAGCTCAGCAGGTGCGTCTGGAGCGACGATCCCATCTCCTGGCACACGTGCGCGCCGGAGTCGGAGAAAGTGGCGAGCGAGCGGGGGTTCTCCAGCATCCGGCGCACCTCGTCCGGGGTCTCGTTCACCAGCGGCTGGAAGAAGAGCAAGTCCGCGTCTTCCGCCATCAGGTCGAGCATGACCTCGACGGGGTTACGGTTGGAGGTTCGGGCGAGTTCCTCGATGCTCGGCTCGTCCCAGTTCACGTCGAACATCGGAAACAGGTTGGCGTAGTCGGGCTTGCGCGGATTCGTCGTGGCAGCACCGCCGCCCTGGAACTCGTTGCCCCTGGGCGGCATCCCCGCTTCGGCCGCGACGAGGCTGGCGCGGGTATCCGGGTCACGGAAGCGGGCCTGCTGCTCCGCCACCGGGAGGGCGCGGATGTCGCGCCAAGCCGGCAGGGCATCGAACGGCAGGTAGGACTTCAACGAGAACATGGCGTTGATCGACCGCGTGGTGGCCTGTCCCAAGACCCGGCCCCCCTTGGCCGCTACCCAGTCCATCCAATCGAACTGGAACTCGAGGGGATTGGGATTGTCGCCTTGGCGGGTCGAAAGCACCCCCAGCATCAGTGGGCGACCGCTTGAGACCGCAATCTTTGTTAATTCGTCCAGGCATGCGCCCTGGGCTTCGCCACCGGAGACATCGGGCCCGACCTGAAAGATGCCGGCGTTCAGCTCGGCCATCGCGTGCACCAGGTGCGCAATTTCGTCCCAGTTGGCGATGCGGCTCGCCACCGGACCGCCGTCCGGTCGAATGTGGGTGGTGGCTCTCGACGAAGACAGACCCACGGCGCCGGCGCGGAGCGCCTCCTGCACCAGGTCCGCCATGAACTCTAGATCGTCCTCGTCGGCCTCCCGGTCCAGGGCGCGCTCTCCCATCGCGTACATCCTGAGCGCCGAGTGCCCGATATAGGCGGCGTAGTTGATGGCCTTGGGGAACGATTCGACGGCGTCCAGATAGTCGGGGAAGGTCTCCCAGCGCCAGTCGATCCCGGCCACCATGGCGTCCTTGGGGATGTCCTCGACCGCCTCCAGGCATTCGGCAAACCACTCTCTTGCCTCTGGCTTGCAGGGCGCCAGCGCGAACCCGCAATTGCCCATCACCACGGTGGTTACGCCGTGCCAACAGGAGCACGTCCCCGCCGGGTCCCATGCCACCTGCGCGTCCATGTGTGTGTGACCGTCGATGAAGCCGGGCGCAACGATCATGCCTTCGGCATCGATCGTCTCGTTGGCGGGGCTACGTATCCGGCCTATTTCGGCGATCTGTCCCTGCTTGACCCCGACGTCCGCCCGGTAGCGGGGCGTACCGGAGCCGTCGACCAAGGTTCCGTTGCGGATCAGCAGGTCGAATGTCATCAGCCGATTTCCTGGAGAGTGTCAATGCCGGGGGAACGCTATCAGCCGGGACGGTCACCGACAATGTGGGGAGAGCCTTCCTGCCTTGGTCCCGGACCCTGATCAGGACCCGGATCGACTGGCAAGAGGCAGGGCCGATCCGCTCAACACTCCGGCATGTTCACCGCCAGGCCGCCAAGGCTGGTTTCCTTGAACTTGGCGCTCATTTCCTTCCCCGTCTCGCGCATCGCGTCGATGCAGTTGTCGAGGGGCATGAAATGGGTGCCATCGCCCCGCAACGCGAGCGATGCGGCGGCGACGGCCTTGATCGCGCCGATGCCGTTGCGCTCGATGCACGGCACCTGGACAAGGCCGGCGACGGGGTCGCAGGTCATGCCGAGATGGTGCTCCAGAGCGATCTCGGCCGCGTTCTCCACCTGCGCCGGCGTACCGTCGAGCACCGCGCAGAGACCGGCGGCGGCCATGGCGGCGGCGGAGCCCACTTCCGCCTGGCAGCCGGCATCGGCGCCGGAAATCGACGCATTGGCCTTGATCAGGCCACCGATCGCCGCGGCGGTAAGCAGGAATTCTCCGACCCGCGCCCTCCCGGCATCCAAGCAATGGTCGAGGTAGTAGCGCACCACGGCCGGAACCACGCCGGCGGCGCCGTTGGTGGGCGCCGTGACCACCCTGCCCCCGCCGGCATTCTCTTCGTTGACCGCCATGGCGTAGACGGTGAGCCAGTCGGAATAGACGTGCGGTTGGGCGCTGTTGGAGCCCTGCTCGTCGCAGAGCTGCTCGAACAGCGCGCCCGCCCGCCGCTTCACGCGCAGCCCGCCGGGGAGCTCGCCCCGGCACGCGAGCCCGCGATCGATGCAGGCATCCATGGCTCCCCAGAGTGCCGCGAGCCCGGCATCGACCTCCGCGTCGGGGCGGAGAGTGCGCTCGTTCGCCAGCATCATCTGGGCGATGGAGTTGCCGCTCTCCTCCGCCATTCGCAGCATGGAGGCGGCATTCTCGAACGGGAACGGGACCCGCGCGTCCTGATCGTCTCCGGCGCTCTCCTCCCCATCGGCGAGCTCTTCGGCGGTCACGATGAAGCCGCCGCCGATCGAATAGTAGATTTGACTCAGATAGCCCACGCCCTCGGCGTCGATCGCATGGAACTCCATGCCGTTGGGATGGCCCGGCAGCGGCGGCCCATATTCAAAGATGATGTTGTGGTGAGGATCGAACGCGAGCGTGATGTCTCCGAGCGATGGCAGGTGTCTGCTCTGCCTGAGGGCCGACACGTCAACCTCAGCCTTGTCGATATCGAGGTCGCCGGCGCGATGGCCGAGCAGTCCAAGCACGATCGCCCTGTCCGTCGCATGTCCCCTGCCGGTCAGAGACAAGGAGCCATAAAGCGAGACGAGAATGCGCAGCCACGAATCGGGCGGTGACTCTTTAGCGACACGTTCGGCCAGTTGCGCGAGGAAAGCCCCGGCCGCCGCCATCGGCCCCATGGTGTGGGACGAGGACGGGCCGATGCCCACCTTGAATATATCGAAGACGCTGAGGAACATCGTGACGATGCTCGCCGATTGGCAGGGTCCCGCTGGCTTGCAGGCGACCTTCAACCGTCAGGTGGCGACGGCAGCGACCCGTTGCAAGACTCCCATGCGTTCCGGATTCGCATGGGTGGGTTACCACTCCCCCAAAGCGATCGGGTTCCACCGCAATGTAATTGTCGCAGGCGCGGGTGTCGGCGAAGATGCGGCGACACCGCCATTCGAGGGAGAGAAGCCATGCGGCGCATCGGAGTGGATGTCGGCGGTACCTTCACGGACCTGATCCTGGTCGACGAGGCGGCGGGCGCGATCACGGTCGACAAGGTGCCGTCCACGCCGGACGATCCGGCGCGGGCGGTGATGACGGGCGTGGACGCGCTCTGTGGCAAGGCGGATGTCAGCCTCGAGGCGGTGGACCTGCTGTTGCACGGCACCACCGTCGCGACCAACATCGCCATCGAGCACAAGGGCGCCGAGGTCGGCCTGATCACGACCGAAGGCTTCCGCGACATCCTCCACATCGCGCGCCACAAGAAGCCGCACAACTTCTCGCTCCAGCAGGAGCTGCCGTGGCAGTCGCGCCCGCTGGTCAGGCGCCGCCACCGGCTGACGGTGAAGGAGCGGGTCACCGCACCCAAGGGCGAGATCATCGTGCCCTTGGATGAGGCGGAGGTGCGCGAGCGCGCACGGGCGCTGCGGGAGGCCGGTGTCGACGCCATCGCGGTCTGCCTGCTGCACGCCTACCTCAACCCCGCGCACGAGCAACGCATCAAGCAGATCCTGCAGGAGGAGTGTCCCGACGCCTATCTCTCGGTCTCCAGCGAGGTGCTGCCGCTCTATCGCGAGTTTGAGCGCTTCTCGACCACCTGCCTCAACGCCTATGTCGGCCCACGCGTGGGCAGCTATGTCGGGCGGCTGGAATCCGGCTTGAGGGATGCGGGGCTCGCGCGCGGCGTCCGCCTGATGCAGTCCTCCGGCGGCATGACGACCGCGGACAGTGCCACCGGCGGTCCGGTCAACCTGATGATGTCGGGGCCGGTGGCAGGGCTGATCGGCGGCATCTGGGCCGGCAAGATGGCCGGCTACGACAACGTCTTCACGCTCGACATCGGCGGCACCTCGGCGGACATCGGCGTGGCCGCAGGCGGCGCGCTCAGGATGCGCCATCTGCTCGACACCAAGGTCGGCGATTACCAGGCCATGATCCCGATGGTGGATATCGACACCATCGGCGCCGGCGGCGGCTCCGTCGCCTATGTCGACGAGGGCGGCATCTACCGGGTCGGGCCGCAATCCGCCGGCGCCGACCCTGGCCCCGCCTGCTACGGGCGCGGCGGAGCTGAGCCCACCTCCACCGATGCGCAGGTGGCGCTCGGCCGGCTCCGCACCGACCGCGGCCTGGTCGGCGGCAGCATGACCCTGCACGCGGACCTCGCTCGGGAGGCCCTGCAAGGGCTCGCCGGCACGCTCGACATGTCGCTGGAGGAGACCGCGCTCGGCGCGCTCCAGATCCAGAAGTTCAGCATGGTGCAGGCCATCGAGCTCAACAGCGTGCGGCGCGGCTACGACCCGCGCGACTTCACCCTCGTCGCTGCGGGCGGTGCCGGCCCGCTGTTCGCCTGCGACATTGCGGTGGAGCTGGAAATCCCGCGAGTGCTGGTGCCGCCGCATCCCGGCATCCTCTCGGCCACCGGCCTGCTGGCCACCGACATGCAGCACGAGTTCGTCACCACCGAGCGCCAGCCGCTGGCGACGCTCGACCGCGCTCATCTCGCCGCGCGCTTCGAGGAGCTGATGGGCCAGGCGCAGGCGCGGCTGGAGGCCGACGGCGTGCCCGCAGGCGACCGCCTGATCCGCCGTCTCGCCGACTGCCGCTACGCCGGCCAGGGCTACGAGGTCCGCTTCGACGCGCCGGCGGGCGAGATCGACGATGCCTGGATTGAGGAGCTGGCAGAGCGCTTCCATCGGGCGCATGACGCCGAGTACGGCCATCGCTTCGACGCACCCGTCGAGATCATCAACATCCGCGCGGTCGCCATCGGCCACATCCCGGACCTCGACTGGCCGGAGATCGAAGGCGGCATCGGCACGGCAACGCCGCTGCTGCGCCAGCCCGTGGTGTTCGAGGTCGAGGGCAAGGGCGAGACCCACGAGACGCCCTTCTACGACCGCGCCGCGCTCCGCGCCGGCGACCGGATCGCGGGCCCCGCGATCGTCGAGCAATACGACACGACCGTGGTGATCCCGCCCCGCTGCGAGGCCGAAATCGACAGGCGCGGCAACATCGTGATCAATTGTGCGGACGCAGTGGCGCAGCACGGGCACGATCTCGCGGCGCCGATCATGCAGCGGGTGATCGGCGGCGCCTTCACCGCCATCGCTCAGGAGATGGCGGGCGTGCTCTACCGCATGTCCTATTCCTCGATCATCCGCGAATCGGAAGACTTAGGCGCCGGAGTCTTCGACCGGAACGGGCTCATGCTGGCGGAATCGGAATCGACGCCGATGTTCATGGGCGCGATGCCGCGCATCGTCCAGAACGTCATCGAGCTGCTCGACAGGGACATCCACGAAGGCGACATCATCTTCCACAACGACCCCTATTACGGGGCCACGCATTCGCCGGACTGCGCCATCGTGATGCCGATCTACCACCGGGGTGAACTGGTGGGGTTTGCGGGCGCCTCAGCCCACCTGCTCGACATCGGCGGCGCCTATCCTGGTCTCAACATCGACGCGGTCGACATCTACGCCGAGGGCAACATCTATCGGGCCGTGAAGCTCGCGGTGAAAGGCGTGCGCCAGGACGGGCTCTGGAAGCACATCCT
>JAPPKP010000270.1 GCA_028819955.1 Rhodospirillaceae bacterium
GAAGCGGTCAACTCATCTGGTACATAAACCGGTCAACTCAAAATGTGCTCGACATAGTCCGCCGCGGTCTGAACCAGAGCCCACACACAATTGTTGGGCCGCTACAGCCTCTTAGAGGCGAATGACGCCGGCGCCCCAGACCAGCCCGCCGCCAATTGCTTCGACCACCAGCAGGTCGCCGGGCGTAATCCGGCCATCGTCGATGCCCGCCTTGAGCGCGAGCGGGATGGAGGCGGACGAGGTATTGGCGTGCCGGTCCACGGTCACGATGGTCTTTTCTGCGGGGATTCCGAGCTTCTTGCCGGTCGCGTCGATGATCCGGCGGTTCGCCTGGTGCGGCACCAGCCAGTCGACCTCGTCGGCGCCGACGCCGGCAGCATCCAGCGCCTCACCCGCGATCTCCGCCAGATTGGCGACTGCGTGGCGAAACACCTCGCGTCCCTGCATTCGCAGGTAGCCGGAGGTCTGGGTGGAGGAGACGCCGCCGTCCACATAGAGCGCCCGGTAGTGTCGGCCGTCGGAGCGCATGCGAACAGAGAGCACGCCCCGGTCTGCCGTGGTGCCGGCGCCGGGCTCCGCGCGCAGCACGGCGGCACCTGCGCCATCGCCGAAAAGCACGCAGGTCTGGCGGTCGTCCCAGTCGAGGATGCGCGAATAGGTCTCGGCACCGACGATGAGCGCCGTCTCGGCGGCACCGCTCCGGACCATGCTGTCGGCCACCGAGAGCGCGCAGACAAAGCCCGCGCACACGGCCTGGACGTCGAAGGCGATGCCGCCGTTCATGCCGAGCCTGGCCTGCACCTTGGTCGCGGTGGCGGGAAAGGTGTTGTCCGGCGTCGACGTCGCCAGCACCAGCAGATCGAGCGCGTCGGCACGCACGCCGGCCGCCTCCAGCGCCGCCTCGCTCGCCTCGCAAGCGAGGTCGGAGGTCAGCTGGTCATCGGCGGCGACATGGCGCTGCCTGATGCCGGTGCGGGTCTTGATCCACTCGTCGCTGGTGTCGATGCGTGACGACAGCTCGTCGTTGCTAAGCACGCGCTCAGGAAGGTAGGCGCCGCAGCCGACCAGGCGGGAGCGGCGCATGGCTAGAGCGCGGCCCTCTTCGGCTCCGGCAGGGCGGCTAGTTGCAGGCGCGACAGCTCGTCGATGATCTTGGGATTGATCCCTTGGCTCACCATATCGAAGGCGACGCCGATGGCGTTGGCGAAGCCCTTGTGATCGGTGCCGCCGTGGCTCTTCACCACGACCCCGTTGACGCCCAGGAACATCGCACCGTTATAGGCGCGGGGGTCGACCCGCTCCCGCAGCAGGCGCAGCGCCGGCCGCGCCAGCAGGTAGCCTACCCGCGAAAACAGCGAACGCCGGAAGGCGCTCTTCAGATACTCGGTGTAGAGGCGCGCCGTGCCTTCAGCCGACTTGAGCGCGATGTTGCCGGCAAAGCCGTCGGTGGCGATCACATCGACCGTACCGGCCGCGATGTCATCGGCCTCGACGAAGCCGTGAAACTTGATAGGTAGGCCGGAATTGCGCAGCGTTGCAGCGGCGGTGCGGATGGTCTCGGAGCCCTTCAGCTCTTCGGTGCCGATGTTGAGCAGGCCCACCGTCGGCTCGCGAACGCCGAGAACGTTGCGCGCGAAGACCTCGCCCATCACCGCGAACTGCGCAAGCGTCGTCGAATCGCAGTCGATGTTGGCACCGAGGTCGAGCATCACGCTCTCGCCCCGCACCGTGGGCACGATCGACCCCATTGCAGGCCGCCCGATGCCCGGAAGGGTCTTGAGCGTGACCTTGGCCAGCGCCATGAGCGCGCCGGTGTTGCCCGCAGACACCACACCGTGCGCCTCTTCCTCGCCCACGGCGTCGATCGCGAGCCGCATGCTCGAGCCCTGCCGCTGGCGCAGCACCTGTACGGGCTTGTCGTTGTCGGCGATCACCTCGTCGGCATGGCGGACGGTGCTGACCGACTTCAGACGCTTGAATTTCGCAAGGCCGTCAGTGATGGCCGACTCCTTACCGAAGAACATGAAGCGGAGATGCGGATAGCGCACGAGGGCGACGTTGGCGCCCTTGATCACCACGTCGGGAGCGCCGTCGCCACCCATAGCGTCGAGGGCGATCACGGTCTCCGATTTGCTCATTGGCGGGCCTTCGCGTCGGCCTGATATGGGGTTAGGCCTCGCCCTCGATCACCTCGCGGCCCCTGTAGTAGCCGCAGGCCCGACACA
>JAPPKP010000431.1 GCA_028819955.1 Rhodospirillaceae bacterium
GTGATGTCCTCGATGGCGGCGATCATGGTGTGATCGACCGTGCTGGCGATGGCGCGGGCCGCCGCCGCAAGCCCGATGCCGAGCGCCTCGGCGATGGTGCCGACCGCCCGCTCCGCCGCCGCCCTGTCGAGGCGCATCCGGCCGCCGAGGAAATAGTCCGGGTCGATGATGCCGAGCACCACGTCCGCGTCGGTCACGGTGGGCCGGGTGCCGCCGAGGCCGTAGCAGGCGGGACCGGGGTCGGCGCCCGCGCTCTCCGGCCCCACGCGCAGCAGCCCGCCCGCGTCCACATGGGCGATGGAGCCGCCGCCCGCGCCCACGGAGCGCACGTCCACCTTGGGGATGCCCAGCATGTCGAACTCGGTCAGCATCGCTTCGGGCGAGATGACGAGCTGCCCGTCGCGCACCGCCGAGACGTCGAACGAGGTGCCGCCCATGTCGACGACCACGAGATCGGGCGCGTCCGCGAGCCGCCTGGCCGCGACCGGGGCCAGCGTCGGCCCCGACATCACGCTGTAGATCGGCCGCTCGGCGATCTCGTCCGGTGGCATCATCCCGCCCAGGCAATTCGCGATCATCAGCTCGTTGCCGTAGCCGCTCTCCCGCAAGCCCCCGTCCAGCGCATGTACATAGGCGCTCACCACCGGGCGGAGCGCGGCGTCGATGGCGGCGGAGACGGCGCGGCGATACTCGCGGGCGATGGGGTTGAGACGGTGGCTGAGGGTCACCGGCACCTCGGGCCAGGCCTCGCGCACGATCTCGCCCACGCGCCGCTCGTGGCCGCCGTTCACCACCGACCAGAGCAGGCAGACCGCGACCGCCTCCACGCCGAGCTTCCGGAAATCCTCGACCGCCGCGAGCACGTCGTCTTCTTCCAGCGGCGTGTGCTCCGCGCCGGCGGCGTCGATCCGTCCGCGCGCCCCGCGTGTCCTGATCCGGGGAACGAAGGGCTCGGGGTAGGTGAGGCGCCACCGGAACGGCGGCTTGCGGGGCGCCTCGCGCAGCGTGAGGATGTCGCGGAAGCCGTGGGTGCAGATCAGCCCGACGCTCGCGTGCTTGCCTTCGAGCAGCGCGTTGGTCGAGACCGTGGTGCCGTGGACGATGCGTGCCACCCGCGCCATGAAGTCGGAGAGTTCCAGCCCGTAGCCCTCGGCCGCGAGGCCGAGCGCGTTCATGAAGCCCTGCTCGAACGCGGCGGGCGTGGAGGGCGTCTTGAAGATGCGCAGGCGCTGGTCCGAGTCCGAGCCTTGTTCTCCGCGCGCGTCTTGCGCGACGACGCAGTCGGTAAAGGTGCCGCCGATATCGACACAGACCCGGAAGTCGCCAGGCGGGGAAACTTCGGCCATTTATTCGCCGGCCCCGCCGTTGCGTGCCTGCCGGAGCCGAGCCGTTTCCTCGGCGTCCACCTCATGCCCGATGCCGTCGGCGGCGCGGCGGAGCGCGACCGCATAGACATTCCCGGCCTTCTCCGGGCTGAGCCAGCCGTTGTCCACCGCGCGCGCGACCGCCGCGGGATCGCGCCGCGTGGGCTCGCCGTAGCCGCCGCCGGCGGTGGTGACGAAGCGGAACATCTCGCCGGGCGCGCAGTTTTCCTCGTGGAAGGAGGGGAGGGTGACGAGGGTGCCGTCGGCGGCGCGCTTCTGGTTGACCGAGGGCGCGCCGTTGCTGCCGCCGCGCACGCCCTTGGACGGGTAGGTGTCGCCGTCGCTGCAATAGACCGCGGTCATCTCGCCCGCCACGGGGCCATAGATTGCGAGCGTGCCCGGCGCGCCGTCCCACTCGCCGTGGCCGAGGGTGTCGATGGCGAGCTCCCGGCACTCGAAGTGGATGGGGAACATGCTCTCGTCCACCTCGGTGGGCGAGAGAATCTGCATGCCGCCGTCCACCGGCCCGCCGTAGGTGACCCAACCGTCGTGGCCCGGCAGTCCCGGCCCGCCGCCGAAGCCGATGAACATCTGGTTGACGTAGGTCTGGCCGTCGCGGCGCGGGTCCTCGCCCGAGATCACGGCGAGGCCCAGGGCCTGCTGATAGCCGCCCTCGGCCATGCCGTGCGTCGGCCCGATCTGTGCGAAGCAGCAGGAGACTGCGTTCACCAGCCGGTCGGTGACGTTGGTGGTGGCGACCGAGGTGCCGACGGGATAGCGGGGCCGGCCGACGATGCAGCCATCGCGCAGCAGCACCCGGATGCGCCGCGCGCTGCCCTCGTTGTGCGG
>JAPPKP010000404.1 GCA_028819955.1 Rhodospirillaceae bacterium
TCGTCTGCTACGCCATCGAGCTTTCGGGCTGGGGCGGGCGCAGCTTCGCCGACGGTAACGACGCCACCGATTCGATCAACGGCAACTGCCGGGTGGTGCCGGTGGAGGTGTTCGAGACCCGCTTCCCGTTCCGCACCGAGTCCTACATCCTGGTGCAGGATTCCGGCGGGGCCGGCCTGAATCGCGGCGGGCTCAGCACCCAGCGCACGCTCAAGAGCCTGGATACCGAGATCATGGGCAGCCAGATGTCGGACCGTCACCGCAACCGGCCGTGGGGGTTGGGTGGCGGCCAGCCGGGCGGGCTCGCCGGCACCTGGTATCAGCAGGCGAACACGACGAGCTGGCACATGATCGACGAGGCCTTCGGCAAGGCCAGTCCCAGCAAGTGGAGCAACGTGCGCATCCGGCCGGGCGATTCGATCCGCTTTCAGACCCCCGGCGGGGGCGGCTGGGGCGATCCGCGCGAGCGCTCGCGCGAGCAGGTGATCGAGGACCTGGCCGAGGGCTATATCTCCCCCGCGTCCGCGCGGGAGCACTACGGCCTGGAGGGAGCCGCCGAAGCGGCGGAGTAGGGACGGGCAGCTACGCCCTGCGGCGCTCCGCAACGAGGGCGTCGAGCCTTTCGAGTAGGGCCGCGCGGTCGGGCGCGAAGTCGCGCTCGACCCACCAATCCTCGACGGCGGTGAGCAGGCGGCCGACCTCCGGACCTTCCTCTACGCCGCGCGCCAGCACGTCTGCGCCGGTTATGGGAAATTCCGGCGGTACCCATTCCACGGCGATCTTCTGAAGCTCCCGATAGGCCGTTTCCGACTCAATCTCGTCCTGTAGAGCCCAGACGAGTAGTTGCACGTCCTGGTATCGTTTCCGACCAAGCCGATAGAGAAGACGGCGTTGATCGCGGTGGTCGAGATCGACGTCAAGCGCGGTGGGCAGGTCACACAGGGCGGCGAGGCGGATGCCGTCGTCGGTGGAAAGGCGCCAACGATCGGCGACCGCTTGCGCGACAATGCCATCAGCGCCGGCAATCAGAATAGCGAGACGCCTGATCGGATCAGCAGGCTCGATAGCGGTACTTTCGATGGCGATCAGGTTGGCCAGGTGCTCGGTGTTTCTCGCCTCGGGCAACAGCACCGCGAGCACGCCGGCATCCTGCATGGTGTGTAGCGCTGGCATGGGATCATCAGCCGACAGCAGCTTCAACATCTCGGCCTGTACCCGTTCGCCCGAAAGGGAGGGGATCGTGTGTGCGGCATCCTTGCAGGCGGCGAGCGCGTCCGCGTCCGGATCACCCTTGCCGTACCAGGCGTAGAACCGGAAGAAGCGGAGGATGCGCAGGTGGTCTTCGGCGATGCGGGTGGCGGGGTCGCCGACGAAGCGTACGCGGCCAGCTTCCAGGTCCTCGCGGCCTCCGAAGTAGTCGTAGACCGTGCCGTCGGGCGTGGCGCTCATGGCGTTGATGGTGAAGTCGCGGCGCGCCGCGTCCTCCCGCCAGTCGTCGGTGAAGGCGACCTCGGCATGGCGTCCGTCGGTGCGCTCGTCGCGCCTCAGCGTGGTGATCTCGTAACGCTCACCCCCGGCTAGCGCGGTCACGGTGCCGTGCTGGATGCCGCGCGGGACGGTGCGGGTTTCGATGCCGGCGCTCTCCAGCAGCGCCAATACCCGCTCCGGCGGATCCGGTGTACCGATGTCGATATCGTCGCTCTCGCGGCCGAGCAGCGCGTCGCGCACGCAGCCGCCGACGAAGCGAACGTCGGCGCCATCAGCGGTGAGAGCTTCCACAACCGCCCGCGTCGCGGGCGTCGTCATCCAAGGAGCGTTTACAGTGCTCGCCACCCCACCGGGGCTCAGTCGATGACCTCGCCCGGGACGATCTCGCCGTCGACGATGCGCGCCGGCACGTAGGTGCCCTCGGGGTCGCCGCCGGCGGTCAGCGCCCATACCACCAGGCTCGCCGCAGCCAGCACGAGGCCGCTGCCGAGGAGCCTGACCCACGGCATCTTGCGCAGCTGCGCCGCCATCTGGCTGCGGCTCAACTGAAGGCGGCGCGTCAGGATGAGGAAGGCGATGAAGAGGATCGTCGGCGCGAGCAGGATCAGGATGTGGATCAGGGTGGTTCTCAACATGATGCGCGCACCACATCCCGGAAGTTGACAAGGATCGCCGCCGTAGCGCCCCAGATATGATACGCCTCGTAGGGCAGCAC
>JAPPKP010000005.1 GCA_028819955.1 Rhodospirillaceae bacterium
ATCTCTCTCTGCCAGATCCGTTGAGTCCCGAGCCAACACGTGGATGGCCGGGTCACCCCCGGACTTGATCCGGGGGCCGGCCATGACGTGTTGGGGTTCTCGGCAAGGCGTACGAACTTCTCAAACGGGACACTGGGTACTGCCTACTGGTTCCACTGCTCGATGTATGGCCTGGCCTTCTCCGCCTCCCCGCTTCTGATCATCACGTATGGAATGACCATGTCTTCCGCCTCGTCATCGGGGATCAAATCCGCAGCGAGCTCCGGAATGGCCTCACCGATTTTCTGGAGGTCCAACGTGCTCGCCGCCCGGTACATCGTTCCTTCCGAGATCAACGTGAGCGAACGTGCCGAACCGTCGACATCTCCGATGAAAACGTCGGGGTCGTCCATCGCGTGACCGGCATTGAGGAAGGCCTGATACGCACCCTCGCCGCCGCCCGGAACGATGGCCAAGACGGCGTTGAGGTCGGGATGGGCCTGAAGGATGGAACCGGTGACCGAAGCGCCGACGGACGGCTGCAATGCATCCTGCTGGGCGACGATTTCCGCCCCCGGCGCGTGATCCGCCAGCCCTCTCTCGATACCCTTGCGCCGGTCGCGGGCCCATTGACCCTGCTCGAAACCTAGGATCGCGACTTTGGCTTTTCCTCCGGGCCTTGCGTTGATCCATTTGCTGGCTTCTTCACCCAGCATGTAGCCGCCTTTTTCATGACGCCACGTAAGAAATGCCGACTCATTGCTGATCGACGCGGCGTAGGTTATCCACGGAATACCGGCCTCCCGCGCCCGTTTGGCCATGGCATTGAAGACTTCCGGAGAATTGGGAACGACCGCGACAACGACATCGACTGCTCCGCCATCGATCCAGGTTTCTATCGTTCCGATCTGGCGGGTTAAGTCATCTCCCGGATCGTCGACAATCACCTCTAAGCCCATGCCCTCGCCTTTGACTTTGGCAAATGTGAGGAGTCGATCGACGATGGGCTGACCGGCGTGCGGGAAACTGACGCCGATTGTCTTTACTTCGTCGGCCGTCGCCGCTAGCGCCCAGCTCGAGCCGATTCCGAGAACCATCACACCGAGTAGAGACTTCAAGAATTTTCTCATTGTCCTGCCTCCCTTGTATGGATACTACCCGGATAACTGCTTCCGGAAACCAAGCACCCTAGCACAGTTTGCAAATTGGAGCGATTCGTACGCTGAGAGCATTGGCATAAGCGATCATAAGGGCTTATGTGTCAGGCAGGAAAAGGATGCCCCCGTGATTAGTCAACAGCCGCTAACAGGAGCCCTTCGACACCGCAGTGCGCTGCGAACATTGAGAATTTGCCGATGGCCCCTGCGCTGGTGAGGTCGATGCAGGCCGACGGCCCGGCATGGGGTGAGGGCGTTTATCCGCCGGGCCGCTGGGCGGGCAAGGTCTTGGTGGCCCCGTCCCGTGCGGCCTCCGGCAGCTATGTCACAGTTGCCCCGTGCTGAGGCGCTCGGACAAGTTCCAGAAGAACCGCTCGCACAGGGCAACCTGCTCCATTTCGACGAACTCGTCGGGCTGATGCGCCTGATCGATGTGACCGGGCCCGCAAACGACCGTCGGAATTCCAGCCTGCTGAAAGTAGCCGGCCTCGGTGCCAAAGCCGACTTTGTGAGTCTCGCTCGCCCCGGTCAATGTCTTGGCCAGCCGGATCACCTGATCGTTCTCGTTGGCGTCCAGAGCAATCGCGCCGCCGGGGTGGACGATCACCTTGGCTTCGGTCTCGTCCGAGACTCGACGGAGCTCCGGCAGAGCGGTGCGTTCCATGAAATCTTCGATGTCAGCGAGGATATCGTAGGGATCCTGGATTGGGAGGTGACGAATGTCGAAGTCGAAACTGGCGAAATTGGGAACGATGTTGACGGCCGTCCCTCCGTCCATCATGCAAA
Source organism: Rhodospirillaceae bacterium (assembly GCA_028819955.1). The sequence goes on from JAPPKP010000005.1 coordinate 1,923, forward strand.
TCTGCACGGTCGTATATTTGGGATCCTCGAACTCCTCGTCGTGCGGCCCTTCGTCGCGAAACCTTCGGCCCATCTCGGAGACGTAGGCGATCGTTCTTCCGGCGGCTTCGATCGCATTGGCACCGATATGCGCCACGCCGCTGTGGGCCTCAAGACCCCTGAACTCGGCCCGGCATACGATCTTGCCTTTGTGTGCCTTCACGACGTTCATGTAGGACGGCTCGCCGACGATGCACGCGAACGGCATGGCGACTCGCTTGAGCATGTCCTCGATGAGCCGCGGAACGCCCAAAGCGCCGACTTCCTCGTCGTAGGAGAGCGCGTAGTGGACCGGCACCTGCAGTCCGCGATCGCGAAACACTTTGGCGAACGCAAGGGAGGCGGCGATGTACGCCTTCATGTCCGCCGTGCCGCGGCCGTAAAGGCGCTCGCCTTTGCGGGTCAGGGAATAAGGATCGACGGTCCAGTTCTGGTTCGCGACGGGAACGATGTCGGTATGGCCGGACAAGATGATGCCGGGACGGTCTGCCGGCCCGAGCGATGCGAACAAATTGGCCTTCTCGCCGGAATCGTCATACGTCAAGTGAGACTCGATCCCTAACTCCGCCAGGTAATCCTGAACGTATTCGATAAGTGGCAGGTTCGACCGGTTACTTGTCGTGTCGAGCGAAACCAACCGATCGACCAATTCCAAGCTGATGAGGTCACCGTCGGTCATGGCAAAGTCTCCCCTCAAGAACAACGGCGACTTCTTGCCGACCCAGGACCTCCATATCGAGTGAGGCCAGCTCGGCTTCGGTTATTCCGCCGCTCGTCCCCATGGTTCTGCGTGCGCCTCGTTCGGCCGATTATGTGCCTTGAACTCCGCCACGACTTGGCGAACGGTCTTGAACTCGGCCCCGGCACGGCCCCGGATATGGTCGATCAAGCCCTCGAGCATGTTCATGCGGGCGCCACGGCCGATGACCTGGGGGTGAAACGTGGCATTGAACACGCCGTTGGGTACGTGGCCATACATGTAGTCGAAGTCTTCGGACCACATTTCCAGAACCCGTGACGGTGCCGCCAAACCGCTCAAATACATCGGTTGAAAGAGAAACTCGAAATACGGAAAGTCGTCCAGGGCCCACGAAACCGGAACCTCGACCAGCTCCGTCTCCGTTCCCCATTCGAAGCCCTTGTCGTCGTGCGGCACGTCCCCTTCTCGACAAAAGTAGGGCTCGAAATCGGTCGCCATCAGGCTGCTGTCATAGTGAAAGCCGAACTCTCGAAACAGCTCGAGACTGTTGGGGCTGAGGTCCCACGCGGGCGAACGGTAGCCGGCAGGCTCGGCACCGGTCACGCGGAGAATGGCCTCGAGACCCCGTTCGAGCTCCCGCTTTTCTTCGTCCCGGGACAATGTCACGGGCGTGGAATGCCGGTAGCCGTGATGACCGATCTCGTGACCTTCGCCGGCAATCCGCTCCACCAGTCCGGGCCAGGAGTCGATCGTGTGTCCGGGAACGAAGAACGTCGCCGGGATGCCGTAGTCCCGCAGCAAGTCGAGGATGCGGGGGACGCCGACCCGGCCTCCGAACTCGCCCTTCGACATGTGTGTCGGAGAATTCACCGAGAAACCATGCAGCCACACGGAGAACGAGTCGAAATCGAAGGTCAGGCACACTGAGCAATTGTTCGTCTTGTCCTGCATGCGACGGTTCCCTCGGGCGATGTGATCTCCATTTGCCTCGAATCGCGATGCGGATGCCGCACTGCGATGGACGCGTACTCGGGCCCCGACGTCCGTGGCCCGAAGGCAATTCTGCCTACGGCGCGGTTAGGGCGTTACGCTCTCGCGCGGTACTGCCGGCTCAGTGCCGCTGCGCCACTCCATTCGTCCGATCCTAACGCGGCTGACGCCGACGCCGTCTTCGCACTCTTGCAGCCGCGATTCGAGCGCCAGTCGGCATACTCTGTACCTAAATGTATCGGACCAAGCGCGATACACGCCCTGTTCCGTAGTCCCTTCATCGTAACAAGGGGCAGGTCGGTAGTGAACCCTCGACCGCCGTTCAAGCGCTTCGGCCTGGTCCGGAACACTGGAGACGGTGGGAAGTCCGGCGCAGTTTGTCGGGACAGATTTCTTTCTGGGCGCGCAAGACCATCACACCGCGACCAGGTCCTGTTGCTCGGCGGCGTTGTAGTTGGCGTCGTACCACCAGGCGAGGTGGTCTTCATAATTGATGGGCGGCCAGCGCGGCGGATTGTCGGGGCCGGTGCAGGTCGGCGCGCAGCGGATTTCGGCGTCGAGATTGGGGCCGAAGAAATAGGGGATCGCGTAGCGGTGGCGCCCGGCCGGAGGCAGGGCGCGGTGCGGGGTCGATTGGTAGCGCCCGTTGGTCCAGCGGTGCAGCATGTCGCCGGTGTTGACCACAAAGGAGTCCTCGACGAAGGGGACGTCCTCCCAGCCGTCGCCCTCTCGCCGGATCTGCAGCCCCGGCACATCCGACTGCGCGAGGAAGGTCAGGAAATTGGCGTCCGTATGCGGCGCGATGCCGTACCGCCCCGGCTCGGCCTCACCGGGCGGATAGTGCGAGAGCCGGAAGGTGAACTGGCTGCGTGTGAAATAGGGTTCGAACCAGTCCGCCGGCAGGCCGAGAGACAGAGAAAGCGCCGGCAAAACGCGCACCGCCAGTCGATCCACCGTCTCGCAATATTCCAGCACCGTTTCCCGAAAGCCGGGCAGGTCCGCCGGCCAGCGGTTGGGTCCGGCAAAACGCCGACCGGCCATCGGGTCCTCCGGGCCGCGCTCGCGCTTGACGAAAAAGGCCTCGTTCATGTCCGGCAGCGCGGGCTCGCTGACCCGCGAGGTGCGCACATTGTAGCGCGCCAACGCCACGTAGCCGTTGTTGTGCTCGTTCATCAGCACCGCGTGCTTGGCCGCTTGCGGCTGGGCGTGGAATCGTTCCGCTTCCGCGAACATCCGCCGGATCAGCGCCTGCGGTACGCCGTGGTTCACGACGATGAAGAAGCCGACATGCTCCAGCGTGTCCGCGAGCGCGTCCGCCACTTCGTCGAGGCTCCGGGAAAGATCGATCAACGGAATCACGGCATGGTCTCCCTCATCCGCTGTCCCGTCCGAGGGCGAAGGCCTCTAGCCCTCCAGTGTCTCCGGGCCCAGATCTGCTCGTCTCCTGGGCTGTCCCCATTGGCCGGTCTTCTGTGAATGGTAGTGCATTGATGGTCTCTCGGCCAAATCCGGTTGGCCGCTTCCACCTGACGATTGTCTCGGGCGCCGGCGGCCGGCGTTGCAATGGATGCCGCGCTTGCTACACTACCCACTCAAACTCAGCGTATCGGCGTAAGCGGGATCGATCGAACCGACGTCTCGACCTGCGAACCGGCTCCTCCGCCGACCAGCCCGAGCGAGTCCGTTCGACCATCTACCCCCGGTACGCGGATAAAAGGAGCGGACGCGCAATCGGCACCGAGGCCTCCATTTTTCCAGCCGATCCAGTGTCCGCAAGAGCCGTTTGCGTGCGAGCCATTGGCAGCGCGCTATATGGAACTTTATTCCAGAGAAGATTTGGTTCCGCCGAGCGGTATGCGAGCGTCGGTGGAGAATTAGTACCCTCTGCAATCGTGTAGAGGCCTTTAGGGAGGGAGAGGAATGACAAGGACGAGTTGGTTGACCGTCATCCCTGTAGCTGCGGCTGCAGCGGTCGCGTTTGCGCACGTCGGATCGGCGGTGGCGCAGGACAAGGTTCTTAAGGTGGGCTCGCTTGGCGTGATGAGTGGGCCGCTTGCCGGGTGGGGTGGCGTGATGTGCCAGACCGCCCAGACATACGCCGACATGAGAAACGCCGCGGGCGGCCTCACCATCGGCGGCGAAACCTACATGATCGAAATCGTCTGCTACGACACGCGTCAGGATCCCAAGGTCGCCCAGACGGGCGCCGAGCGACTGATTCAGCAAGAGGGCATCAAGTACATACTGGGGCCCAACATCGATTCGACGGCGGCAAGCGTGAAGCCGGTTGTGGAAGCGGCAAAGGTGATGAACTTCCCCTATGCGTTCTCGCGCGAGCTGTTCGCTCCGCCGGCATCGAACTCGATCCTCGGCATGGTGGCGTCCTATCAGGTCGCGCCGTCGATCTACACGTTCATGCGCGATGAGCGGGGCGTCAAGACGATCGCCTTCGTCGCCCGCAACGACGCCGACCCGCTGAACCAGCGCAAGCAGGCGATCAAGATCGCCAACGAGCTCGGCCTCGAGGTCGTGGCGTCGGAGGACACCTACGAGCCGGGCACCACCGACTTCTTCCCCATCATGACCAAGGTGGTGCGCGCCAATCCCGATCAGATCGTGCTCACCGGCGTCGGGCCGTCCGACGTGGGCCCGCTGATCAAGCAGACACGGGAGCTCGGCTACGAAGGCTACATGAGCACCGAGACCGGGCAGGATCCCAAGGCGATCTGGGAAGTCGCCGGGGACTACGCCACCGGCTTTATCGCCGCCGGCGGTGCGACGACGCCTGAAATTCGCAGCCAGCACATGGTGGATTTCATCGACCGTTACACGGAAATGCACGGCGAATGGAATGACGTTGCGGCGCTCTACGTCTATGCCCCCGAAATCCTCGGCCAGGCGCTCGAGGCCGCAGGTCCGGGAGCGCTTGAGGACGTGGAAGTCTTCAAGCAGACGATGGAGACCTTCTCGGGTTCCAATCCGTTCCTGGAGGAACCCACGGCGCTGCGCTTTGTCGGCCGCACGTTCTACGAGCAGCCGCGGCAGGTATCGGTGCCGGTGGTCGTGCAATACGTTGAGGGTGGTGAGTACAAGCCGCTCTTCGTCGCACAGCTTCCGGACTGAACAGTCTGATCACGGGTGGGCCGTCCCGCGCCAACGCGGGGCGGCCTTCCTAGTCTGTTCAGGTATGCGGACACGCCGAGAACATAGTTTCACGGCAAGCACGGCCTTGGCGATCGCATGACCCAGGTTTTCGTGAACGGCCTCGTCGTGGGCATGACTTATGCCCTCATAGCCCTGGGCCTCACGATCATCTTCAGCATCATGAACGTGGTGAACTTCGCCCACGGGCAGCTCTACATGTTCGGCGGGTTCATCGTCTATTACCTGAAGGTCGTCTTCGGATTTCCCTATTTTGTGGCGCTGCTCGCCGCCTTTCTCGGGGTGGGTGCGATCGGCGTAATGATGGAAGTGTTCTTGTTCGGGCCCGTCATGCGCCGCCTCAAGCGAGAGGAGGTATCGCTGCTGCTGGCGATGGGAACGGCGGTCCTCCTGGAGGGCCTGGCCTTCCTTGTCTTCGGCGAAAAGCAGCGGGGCGTACCGCCTCTCGCCACCGGAGTCTACCAGTTCGGCGGTGCGTTCCTGCCCGTAGGGCGGGCCGTGGTGTTGGGATTGGCCCTTGCGTTGATCGTCGCGGTCCTCGTCTACGTCAACTATACGCGCGGCGGCCGGGCGCTCCGGGCCATGGCGCAGGATCGCGTCGCCACGGCTCTGCAAGGGGTCAACTTGCGCTGGGTCGCGGCGCTCGGCTTCGGACTGGGAGCGGGACTCGCGGGGCTTGCCGGCGGCCTCCTCGTGACGACCTTGGCCATCTACTCCGGCGCCGGGACGGCGATATCGATCAAGGCGTTCCTCATGGTCATGATCGGCGGCGCGGGCAACATCTCCGGAGCCATATTGGGGGGATTTGTGCTCGGTTTCGCCGAATCGATTGGATACGAACTGTTCCCCGGTTCGATGACTTATCTCATCATATTCATCGCCGTGATCCTGTTCCTGATCGTGCGCCCGCAGGGGATCATGGGCAAGCCTTGGGGCTAGGCTGTTGAGTCAGTTTTCGCAAATCGGCGGCATGCTTCCCGAGAGATTCAAGGGGGTTTTGACCTCGCCGGGTATTGTCGGCAGTACGGTGACGATCATTCTATATTTCCTGGCCGTTCCCATCGTCTTCGCTGACGAGGGCTATATTCTCAACGTCATCATCACGTCCTCGATGCTGAGCTTCATCAGCCTTGGGGTCTGGGTGACCTTCGCCATCGGGCGTATCAACATCGGTCAGGGCGGCTTCGCCATGATCGGAGGCTACGTCTGCGCCATTTTGGTGAGCCAGTTCGGCGTGTCCTTTTGGCTGTGCCTGCTGATCTCCGGCGTCATCTCCGCCCTCATCGGCACGGTCATCGGCGCCGCGATTCTGCGGCTCCAGGGCGTGTATTTCGCCATGATCACGCTCTGTTTGACCGAGGCGATCCGGCTTGCATTCCTGAATGCAGGGTTCGTGACCCGCGGCGCCAGCGGCATGATCGATTTGCCGCTGCCCGGAGAGATCGCGATCTTCGGCCTCACGATCGTACCGGCGTTCGAGCCCGGCGAGCGGCTGCCGTTCTTCTATCTCGCCGCCACGTTACTGACTCTCGGCTTCCTGGCTCTCTGGCTGATCAATCGGAGCCGTCTCGGCGATGTCTTTCGCTCTCTGCGGCAGAACCAGGATCTGGCAGCGAGTTTCGGCATCAACGTCGCCAAGTACCGAGTCATCGCTTACACCATCTGCTGCTTCTACGGCGGCGTCGGCGGTGCGTTCTTTACCGGCTTCCAACAGAACATCTATCCGTCATCCTATCAGGTCATCGATTCAGTTTACTTCATGATGTACTGCTTCATCGGAGGGCTCGATTTTATCGCCGGACCGATCGTGGGCGCATTCCTGCTCGTCATCGGGTTCGAGCTCCTGCACGAGGTGGAGCGCTACCAGATCGTTGCTTTCGGGTCGCTCATGATCCTGTGCATCGTATTCCTGCCCAACGGCCTCATCAGTCTCGTCGTTCGTATTCCGCAGCTCGGCCACTACATCGGGCGAGGCCGCCATGCTGCTTGAAGTGGAGAATCTCACAAAGCGGTTCGGCGGTCTGACTGCGGTCAACGAGCTGAGCTTCGGCGTCGAGGAGAGGGCGATCCTCTCGGTCATCGGCCCCAACGGTGCAGGCAAGAGCACCCTGTTCAAGCTCATCACCTCCTTCGAACGACCGAACCGGGGGCGCGTGCGCTTCAACGGCGAGAACATCACGGCTTTGGGGCCGCACGTGGTGGCGCGCAAGGGCGTGGTGCGGACGTTTCAGGAAAACACGATCTTCAAGGAGATGACCGCCATCGAAATGGTCATCCTTGCGCATCACCAGCGCTGCCGCGCCAGCATCCTCGGCATGGTCGTGGGCAGCGCCGCGTCGCGGGCGGACGAATCGGCTTTTCGCCGCTCCGCCGAGGAAATCCTGGAACGCCTGGACATGGCCGACGTGGCGCAGGAGCTGGCGACGAACCTGCCGCACGGCTATCTGCGCGCGCTGGGCATCGCGGTCGCATTGGCTGCCAAGCCCAAGGTCCTGCTCCTGGACGAGCCCTTTACCGGGCTCAATCCCGAAGAGACCCAACGCGGCATGAACCGCGTACGCGCGCTGCGGGACGCCGGCATGACCATCGTCCTGGTCGAGCATGACATGAGCGCTGTCATGACGATCAGCGATCGAGTTGTCGTGCTCAATTTCGGCACCAAGATCGCCGAGGGCGCGCCCCTCGATATCCAGAACGACGAAGCGGTGATCGAGGCCTATCTCGGGGCCGAGGACGAGGAGTTGGGCGCGTGAGCCTGTACTTCGAGGCCCGGGACCTCGTCGTCCGCTACGATCGCGTGAGCGCGGTTCGCGGTGTCTCGATATCGCTTCGCCAAGGGGAGGTCGTCGCGCTCGTTGGCGCCAACGGCGCGGGGAAGACGAGCATCCTCCGCGCGGCAACGGGCCTCACCAGGCCGGCTGGCGGCGAAATCTGGTTCGACGGTCACCGCCTCGACGGTCAGAACATCGACAGGATCGTGACTCGCGGCGTCGTCATGGTTCCCGAGGGCCGCCGCATCTTTCCGTACATGAACGTTCGCGACAATCTTCTGCTTGGCGCGCATCGGCGGCGCGGCTCGGGCGAGATACGCGCGGACCTCGATCGCGTTTACCAGCGCTTTCCGGTCTTGCGCGAACGCCAGCGCCAGCAGGGCGGCAGCTTGAGCGGCGGCGAGCAGCAAATGGTCTCGATGGGCCGTGCGCTCATGGCACGCCCCAAGCTGCTGCTGCTCGACGAACCGTCTCTCGGATTGGCGCCCATGATGGTGCGCGAGATCGCGCGCGCAATCACGGCGATCAATGCCGACGATGGCGTGAGCGTCATCCTCGTCGAGCAGAACTCGCGAATGGCCCTGAAGATCTCCCACCGGGCCTATGTCCTCGAGACCGGCAGCGTGGCGCTTGCCGGGCCTTCGGATGAACTCATGGGCAACGACCACGTTCGCAGGGTCTATCTCGGCGGGTGACCGGGACGCACACCCAACCACGGCTCGGAGGCACGATGCGCATCAAGATCATCAACCCGACGACGACGGAGTCGTTCACCGAGAAAAACCTGGAAGCCGGCCGCATGGTCGCTGCTGCGGGTACGGACGTGATCTCCACTGCCGTCGAGTCCGGGCCTGTGTCCATCGAGGGGCACTACGACGAAGCCGCTTGCGTCATCGGCATCCTCGAGGAGATCCACAAGGGCGAGCGCGAAGGCATCGATGGCTACGTCATCGCCTGTTTTGGCGATCCTGGCGTCCTGGCCGCACGCGAGGCCGCCCGCGGCCCGGTCATCGGCATCGCCGAAGCTGCCATGCACGTTGCCAGCATCGTGGCCACCGGCTTCTCGGTCGTGACCACCTTGGCACGGACCAAGATCATCTCCGAGCACCTGGTCAAGATTCACGGGTTCGAAGGCCAATGCCGCAGGATTCGCGCCACCGATCTGGAGGTGCTGGCGCTGGAGGACACCGGATCGGACGCCTATCGCATCATCGTCGAGGAATGCCGCCGCGCCCTGGTCGAGGACGAATCGGGCGCCATCGTGCTCGGATGCGCCGGCATGGCCGACATCGCGGCCAAGATTTCCGAAGACATCGGAGCGCCGGTCGTCGAAGGCGTCTCGTCTGCCGTGAAGCTCGTCGAGGGGATCGCCGCGCTCGGGTTGGGCACCAGCAAGCTGGGCGATCTGGCCTACCCGCTGAGCAAGCCCTATAGCGGCTCGGTCGGCCATCTGTCCGCCGACCGCCATTTCGCTCCCGAGACCGGAGCACGCCGAAGCGCGGCTGAGTAAGCCTCATCGTTGGAGAGGGATCGAACAAAGCAAGGGAGGAAGAAAATGGACTATCCGCGTGACATGATCGGCTACGGCAGGAATCCCCCCCACGCCAATTGGCCCAACGGCGCCCGGATCGCGGTGCAAATCATCTTTGCCTACGAGGAAGGAGGCGAGAACTGCATCCTTCACGGCGACGCCGCCTCCGAAGCGTTCCTGTCCGAAATCGTCGGCGCGCAGCCCTTGGTGGGCGTGCGCAACATGAACATGGAATCGATCTACGAATACGGCAGTCGGGTCGGGTTCTGGCGGCTGCTGCAACTGTTCGAGGAACGCCAGATCAACACCACCGTGCTGGCCATCGGCATGGCTTTGGAGCGTCACCCCGAGGCGGCAGCGGCCATGATCGAGGGCGGCCATGAGGTGGCGAGCCACGGCTGGCGCTGGATCGACTATCAGTATGTCGGGGAGGAAACCGAGCGCCAGCACATGAAGCGCGCCATCGAGTCCATCGAAAGGATGACCGGGCAGAGGCCCCTCGGGTGGTACACGGGCCGCATGAGCCCGCAGACGCGCCGGCTCGTCGTCGAGGAAGGCGGATTCCTCTACGACGCCGATTCGTATTGCGACGATCTTCCCTATTGGCTCGAGGTCGAGGGCAAGCAGCACCTCGTCATCCCCTACACCCTTGAAGCCAACGACATGCGCTTCGCCACATCGCAGGGCTTCAACTCGGGCGATCAGTTCTTCACTTACCTCAAGGACACCTTCGACGTTCTGTACGCCGAAGGCGCGGAGCGGCCGAAGATGATGTCGGTGGGTCTGCACTGCCGGCTTGCGGGACGCCCCGGACGTTTTGCCGCGCTCCAGCGGTTCCTCGATTACATCCAGGGCCACGAGAAGGTCTGGACTTGCACGCGTCTCGACATCGCGCGTCATTGGCACGAACACCATCCACCGGCCTGAGGCGCTCCGGTCTCGTGGGCGAGGTCTGTCATGCCTGACATCGGGACCCAGGCTGCCAGGATCCTGGAGCGTATCGAGACGTTGGCGGGCTTCTCCGAGCTCGACGGCGGTTTGACACGCGTTGCGTATTCGGAGGAGTGCCGGGCCGCGTCCGAGGCGGTGATCGCGTGGATGACCGAGGCCGGCATGGAGGCCCGCCTCGATGCCGTCGGCAACGTCGTGGGTCGCTACGAGGGCGGGACGCCGGGGCTGCCGTGCCTGATGATGGGCTCCCACCTCGACAGCGTTCGCGATGCGGGCAAGTACGACGGGCCGCTCGGCGTCCTGGTTCCGCTGGCATGCGTCGAGGCGCTCCACGAGGCCGGGCGTCGCCTGCCGTTCGCCGTCGAGATCGTGGGCTTCGTCGATGAGGAGGGCGTGCGCTTCAGGAGCACGCTCCTGGGCAGCCGAGCCATCGCCGGGACCTTCGAGGACAAGGCTCTCGAGGCAACCGACGACGACGGCATCAGCGTGGCCCAGGCCATGCGCGATTTCGGTCTGGATCCTGCCGCCATCCCCACGGCGGCCAGGAAGGGCGAGGATGTGCACGCCTATGTCGAGTTCCACATCGAGCAGGGGCCCGTGCTGGAAGACGAAGACCTGCCGGTGGGCGTGGTGACGGCAATCAGCGGTCAGACCCGGCTGATCGCCACGATCGAGGGCACTGCCGGCCATGCCGGTACCGTTCCGATGACGCTGCGGCGCGACGCTCTGGCGGCCGCCTCGGAGTGCATCCTGGCGGTCGAGAGCCTCTGTCGCGACGGGCCGCCCGGGCTCGTGGGAACCGTCGGCGATCTCGCGGTGAGCCCCGGGGTGTCCAACATCATCGCCGGCGGCACGCGCTTCAGCCTGGATATCCGCAGTCCCGTCGACTCCGAGCGCCGGGCCGCCGTCTCCTCGATCAAGTTGGCCATGCAAGAGATCGCCGATCGCCGCGGGCTGGGCCTCTCGGTAGAGACGACCTTCGATTCCGATAGCTGCGGCTGCGCCCCGTGGCTGATGGACCAGCTCGGCGCGGCCATCCAGGCCGAGTCCCTTCCGCTGCGTCAGTTGCCGAGCGGGGCCGGTCACGACGGCATGGCGATGATCGCGCTCACCGACATCGCGATGCTGTTCATGCGCTGCGAGGGCGGCATATCGCACAATCCCCTCGAGGCGGTAAGCCAGGATGACGTTGGGACGGGCTTGCGGGTCATGCAGCGTTTCATCGAACAATTCGAACCGGAGCGAGCATGATGCCGACGCGTGAGGAAGCCCGCGCAGCGATCGAAGCATTCGTTGACGACCGCCACGACGATGCGATCGAGGCGCTGAGGGCCCTCGTCGCCGTACCGTCCGACAATCCTCCGGGCGATTGCGCCGCGCACGCCGAGAGAGCTGCCGAATGGCTCGCCGGCCTTGGGCTCAGCGTTGAGCGGCATCCGGTACCAGAAGCGATTGTTCGGGAGAACGGGATGCTCTCGGCAACCAATCTGGTGGTCCGCGAGACGTTCGGCGACGGGCCGGTGATCGCGCTCAACGCCCACGGCGACGTGGTGCCGCCGGGAGACGGTTGGACCGCGGATCCCTATGGCGGCGAAATCCGTGAAGGCTGGATGATGGGCCGCGGCGTCGCGACCTCCAAGTCGGACTTCGTCTCGTACACCCATGCGCTCCTCGCTCTCAAGTCCATGGGCGTGCCGCTCAACGGCGGCGTCGAGCTCCACTTCACTTACGACGAAGAAGCGGGGGGAGCCATCGGCCCGGCCTGGCTCCTGGAGCAAGGGATCTCGCGGCCCGACTACGCCATCTGTGCCGGCTTCTCCTACAGCGTGGTGTCGGCCCACAATGGCTGCCTCCACCTCGAAGTTGAGGTGCGCGGCGTCTCGGCCCACGCCGCCGCACCGCACACGGGCCGCGATGCGTTGCAGGCGGCGAACGCGATTCTCTCCGATCTCTACCTCGCCGGTGCCGAGTGCGCCGAGCGAGTCTCCTCCTTCGCCGGCATTACAAGCCCGACGCTGGTGGTCGGGCTGATCTCGGGCGGCATCAACACGAATGTCGTGCCCGATCGCGTATCCTTCCGTCTCGACCGCCGCCTGATCCCGGAGGAGAACGCCGAAGCCGTCGAGGCCGACCTGCGCGCACGCATCGCCGCCGTGGCGGAGAGCTTCGATGGCATCAGTCATAGTGTGACGAGGATTCTCCTGGCTCATCCTCTGGTTCCCTTGTCGGGCTCCGAGGCGCTGTGCGAGGCGCTTGCGCGGAACGCCCGGCCGATTCTCGACGAGGATATCGCCACCCAGGGGCTGCCTCTCTACACCGATGCCCGCCACTACAATGCCGCCGGCGTCCCCACCGTGCTCTACGGCGCGGGCCCCCGGACAATCTTCGAGGCCAATGCCCACCGCGCTGACGAACGCCTCCCGCTCGACGATCTCCGGAAGGCAACCAAGATCGTGGCGCTCGCGCTCTTCGACCTGCTGAATGACGGTGCTTAGAGCGGGCCTCGACCCGCGCCGAACCCCCGGAGACGCCAACAGGACCGGGCCGGGGCGCGATCGAGCCCGGCATGCTACCGTGACGGCCTGATCGGCGCGCGGTGGCGCTTGCCGGCGCCGCTCGCCCGCGCGTGCGGAGGCGATCATGGCAGGGCGCGACATCATCTCCCGCCTGAAGAAGGGCGATCGGTTCCTGCTCGACGGCGGCGTGGGAAGCGAGCTGCAGCGCCGCGGCTTGAACCTCTCGAAGGGAGTGAGGTCCGAGACCGTAACCGGCCCCTGGTCGGCGACCGCGATGGGCGATGCGCCCGAGGTGGTGCGAGCGGTCCACGAGGATTACCTGCGCGTGGGCGCTGACATCGTCACCACCAACAGCTTCTGGACCAACCGTCCGATGCTCGGCATGGTCGGGCTCGAAGACAAGATGGAAGCGTATACGACGCTGTCGGTTGAGCTTGCCCGCGATGCCCGCGACAGGTTCAACCCGGACGCCTACGTCGCCGGCGCCATGTGCCCGCCCCGGTCGGGAGACGTGTACAAGGCGCTGGCGGAGCAGGCGAAGGTGTTGACGGCTGCCGGGGTCGATCTTCTGCTGCTCGAGCTCGTCGGTTCCATCGAAGAGGCGGTGGCATCGGTCGCTGCGGCGTCCGCAACCGGCTTGCCCGTCCTTCTCGGCATCTACGTCACAGACCGGGCCACCATCCAGAGGGGAACGCACGAGGACACGGGCGAGACCATCGAGGCGCTCGTCGAAGCCCTGCAGGGGCGCCGCGTGGACGCCATCCTGCCCATGTGCGTCCCTCCCGATTACATCGCGACCGCCCTGCCCAGGCTGCGCGCGGTCTTTGACGGCCCGATCGGCGCCTACGCGAACATCGGCTACAAGAACACACGCCGAAAGGTCGCCTACCCCACGACGCAATTCCTCGAGATTCAGGTGGAGCACTCGCCCGGGGACTACGCCCTGTGCGTGCAGGACTGGCTCGACATGGGCGCCCAGATCGTGGGCGGCTGCTGCGCGTCGACGCCGGAGCATATCGCCGCGCTCAGGCCCATGGTGTAGCCCTCTCCCGCCGCAGGGCGGGGTTCTCCGCGGGTGATCTCTCGTCTTGCACTCGCGGGCTCATCGCCGGCAAGGCGTTTAACTCGTCAGATGCCTTCAACGACGATCCGTTCATTCGGCTGGCTGTCATGCGCACAAAGCCACGCAGCAAATGCGCGAGGTGAAGGCATGACCATCGGCGAAACGCCTGCGCGCCAAGCAATAAACGGTCGATCGAGCCATTCGCGGTCCCGCATCTCCGGTGCGGGCACAAACTGCGCGCGCACTGCCAAGCAAGGGAGGACGACGATGAGAAGGATCTCGACATTCGCGATCGCCGCGGGGCGGCATTGCTTGCGTTCACTCAGCTCGGCTCCGCCGCGAACGCGGAGTGCGTGCGGCTCATCGGCCCGGAATGGGCCGCCAGACACACCATCGACCCGGCGGTCATCAACTCGCCCGGCGATGCCATGTACTCCTTCGCGCTCTACGAGCCCCTTGCCTGGGTGGACAACGCCTTCCAGCTCACGCCGCACCTCGCGGAAAGCTGGGAGTCGAACGAGGCGGGCACCGTATGGACCTACCATCTGCGCAAGGGCGTCAAGTTCCACGACGGCTCGGACTTCGACGCCGATGACGTGGTCTTCACCTATCGGCGCCTGATCGACCCCGAGACGGCATCGCCGGCGGCGGCCGAGTTCAGCTACCTCACGCCGGAGTCGATCGAGGCCGTCGACGCGCACACGGTCCGCTTCTCGTTGAGCGCGCCGAAGGTCGAGCTGCCGCTGCTGCTGTCGTCCAAGTTCGCCCTGATGCTGCCTTCCGGGTCGACCACCGAGCAGATCTCGACCGTGGCCAACGGCACCGGCCCCTTCATGCTGGATGACTTCAGCCCCGACGCGCCTCGCGCCACGCTGCGTGCCAACCCGAATTATTGGCGTGAAGGGCTGCCCAAGGCGGAATACGTGGTAGTCCGTTCGTTTGACTTTTGAACGATGGTTGACGGTCAATTATCACGTCGGTAAACTCGACGTAGCAATCAGGAGATCAATCAATGCCAGTGGGACCAAGAGGAGAGAAAAGACCAGTTAGCGTGACTTCAAATGCTATTCACGTTATGAAAGTGGCAGCCGGATTAGCGAAAGAGGAATATGTTGACGGTCGGCCTTGGACTGACGACGAAGTGATGGCTATGAGGATGGCTAAGTCCAAGAAAAGGAAGAATCGTAAGAATAAAAATAGATGAAATATCAAACGGTAAAGTATTGACGAGCCGGTGGGGAAGGCCCCGAGGATACGAGACGCTTCCACCACCGGCTCTAGGGAGGGAGCTTCCCTGGCTTACTGCCGAACTCAAGGTCCGGCTCGACCGGGGCTAGCCCCTCCCTACTTTCATTATGATAAGTCAAGATAAATAGTCAAGCCATTTCTCACCCTTTGAACCAGCGCGGCGGTGGTTTGTTCGCCGGTGCCGGTATTGGCGACCTAATCCATGATTTCACTTTGCCGTAACGCATTTCGATGATCTTCTTGGCCTCGCTCCCACTGTTTGCCATACATTTGACGTCCTGTGTGGAACTCGTTCCTTCGACCCTGATGCTCGCATAATAGGTTGCCATCGTATCAATCTCCCTTATATGAATTCTTCATAGCGTCTATGGTCGCTATATGATATATCTCCAGAGAAATACCACGTGACTATAAGTCGGGCTTTATCCTTTGGTATTTCGGAGTCCTTTTCCAATTCCTCCCTTAATTCTTTAGCTGTATCCCAATTGTTTCCGATGGAGTTGGAATCATTGTCTATTATCCACACATTTCCTTGTACGTGGTTCCCATTATGATGAGAGGAAACCACTTCAACAAGTCTTTTGTACCTATCTCCTACTTCTCCTATAATGACTAACCACTTACCGGATTCATTCTCCTCGGTTTCATTGGCTTTTTCGCTCATGCTACCTTCTCCTGTTGGCAAGCCCGTGGTGTCGGGCCATTGCCAACGTCTCAAGGTAGCAAGAGATGTCCCCGCCTATTCGCCAAGCCCCAGGGAGCTACCCCAGGACCGAGATCAGGCTCTTGTATTCAGCGGGTAGCCCGACCAGCGGGACTACCTTGAACGTTGGCGGCAACATTTGAGCATGAGCGTGCAAGCAATGTCAAGCCGTCACGAACACTTGAAGAATAACAGTAGTGCGACAGCTCTACACTTGCCTTGTGTTTGACTAGCGCAGTATTGCCATGTAATAAACGAAGTAAAACGCGACTAAATCAAGTATAAGTGAGCTTGATTGTTGGCGAAATACGTGCAACACTATTGGACATTGACCAAAGGTGTAGCACGATGAACCGCCTATCCAAAGAGAAGAGAGTTCAGGTGATAGCGTCTCTTGTTGAGGGGTTATCCATGAGCGCTACCGCCAGGGTTACAGGCGTGAGCTTCAACGCGGTGGCCCGGCTGTTGGACCTGGCAGGCATAGCGTGCGCACGTCACCACGATCTACATGTTCGGGGCATCAAAGGCCGACGAAACATCCAGTGCGACGAGCTCTGGTCGTTTGTCTACGCCAAGGACAAGTCACTGGAATGGGCTGTCCCTATAGACGATGCTGGCAGCGCCTACACGTTCACGGCCTTTGACGCCGACAGCAAACTATTGGTTTCCTACTTGGTCGCAATGGCCCGTGATTTGGAATCAGCTACGATACTGATGAAAGATCTGGAGGGCCGGTTAGAGAAGCGTCCGAAACTGACTTCGGACAGCTTGGCAGCTTACAAGCAGGCTTCAAGGCGAGCGTTTGGAAAGAAAGCCCGGCTGTCTCAAATCAGGAAGGGAGAAGACACCGACCACAACACGGCCTACGTCGAGCGGCACAATTCGACCTTCCGCACGTTCAATCGCAGGTACGTGCGCAAGACCATCGCGTTCAGCAAGAAGTTGAGTCGTCACATAGCGACCACACATTTGTTTGCGGTCTACTACAACTTCTGTTGGATACACGGCACCCTGAACGTTACGCCAGCTATGGAGGCTGGTATAGACGACAAGCTCAGGGATTATGAGTGGATTGTTGACTTGATCGACGAGGTGAGACCCAAGCCGAAGAAACCCGGCCCTAAGAAGGGGACTAAGTATCGTCCGCGCGGTTCACGTTCAAGTAAACCTGTAAAGTAATGTCGTTACGCGCGAAGCGCGGTATGTGTGGCAATTTACGACGAATGCGGTTGAGTTGAATCTGATCCAAAGCTTCTCTGAAATCGTCGGCATCATACGATGAATGCGATCCCAAGGGATCGCAACTAATGGTGTCCATTGGCTTGGCTCCTTGGTCAGAGAATGGGTCATGGGCATCTAGGCCCGCAGGGTGTGTCACCACCCATCGGGCCGTCTACAATATCACGGTTCAAATGTCAAACGAATGGACGACCGAATACGTGGAGCTTTCCGGAATCATCGAGCCGGTCAGCCGCTCGGCGGCGATTTCGTCCGGGCAGGTCGACATCGTCCTGGTGGCCGACCCGACCATGCTCCTGACCCTCAAGGACGATCCCAACGTCGAGATCGTGCAGGCGCCGGGCAGCGAGTTCTTCGTGATGACCATGTGGATCGATTCTCCGCCCTTCGACGACGTGCGGGTGCGCTAGGCGCTGAAGCTGGTCATCGACCGGGAGACCATGGTGCAGACCGCGCTGCTCGGCTTCGGTACGCCGGGGAACGACAACCCCATCATCCCGAGCTCGCCCGACGCGTACCGCGCCGACACGATCCCCCAGGACATCGAGATGGCGAAGCAGCTGCTGGCGGAGGCCGGATACGCTGACGGACTCACGGTCGACCTCAACACCGGCGCGGCGGACTTCCTGCCGGGCAACCTCGTGATGGTGCAGGCCTACAAGGAGATGGCGGCCCAGGCGGGCATCGACGTTAACATCGTGACCTCGCCCAATGACAGCTACTGGGACGAGATCTGGCTGCAGCGGCCGTTCGTCGTCTCCTACTGGTCGCCGCGGCCGCCGGGCGCCGCCTTCGCCATCGGCTATCGCACGGACGCGAAATACAACGAGACCCGCTGGTTCAACGCCGACTTCGATGCCCTGCTCGACCGCGCCGGGGCGACGGTGGATGCGGGCGAGCGACGGGCGCTCTATCAGGAGGCGCAGCGCATCATCGCGGAGGAAGGCGGCGTCATCGTGCCGATGTTCACCTCGCGCATCGCCGCGATCCGCAGCGGCTGCACGGGGCATCACGTGCACGTCGACATCAACCGCATCCAGTACGCGGAGATGAGTTGCGAGAACTAGCCCACCGATTGTGAGCGTGGCCGGAGCCTCTGCTCCGGCCCACGCCGCCCCGGTGATGCGGGCGAACGACCGCGCTCGCGCGCGTCCTCGATAGCAACTTAGCGCCCCGAGCGAGGCCTCACGTGTTCGCGCTGGAGCTGGTCGCAAGGCGGTTTCTCCTCGCAGTCCTCACCCTGCTCGTCGTATCCGGGGTCGTCTTCGCCATGGTCGAGGTGCTGCCCGGCGACGTG
Source organism: Rhodospirillaceae bacterium (assembly GCA_028819955.1). Next base: position 20,133 of record JAPPKP010000005.1, read on the forward strand.
GCGTCGCGCATCCTCGGCCGCATGGCCACGGACGAGAACCTCGCCGTGCTTCGCGCGCGGCTCAACCTCGACGTGCCGGCCATCCAACGCTACGGCCAATGGCTCTTCGGGATGATACAGGGCGACTTCGGCACGTCGCTCACCACCGACCGGCCGGTTCTCTCCGTCCTTGGCCCGCGTATCGTCAACACCCTGATCTTGGCCGGGTTTGCCTTCATTCTTTACATCCCGCTCGCGCTCGTGCCGGCGGCCATTCAGGCGCTCAACCGCGACCGGCCGCTCGACCACGGCATCTCCATCGCCACCCTGGTCCTGTTTTCCACGCCCGACTTCCTGCTCGCGACCCTGCTGCTGCTGCTGTTCGTGCTGGTGTTTCCCATCCTTGAGCGTGCTTGCGCTCCCTGATGGCGCGACGCTCCGGTTATTCGATGGTTTT
>JAPPKP010000384.1 GCA_028819955.1 Rhodospirillaceae bacterium
CGCCGATGGGCTCGGCGGTGTAGGCGACCTGGCGCTGCTCGCGCTCGGCAAGCTCCCTGATGAAGTCGTTGCGCACCGCCGAGGAGTAGAAGCCGGTGGGGCTGAAGCGGTTGAGCTTCACGTCCCCTTCCTTCATGGAGAGCAGCTTGCGCTTCCAGCGCTCGGAGATCGGGCTCTCCTCGGTCACCAGCGGGCGGGTGCCGAACTGGAAGACGACGGGGCCGAGCTCGGGGTTGTCGATCCAGTCCTCCCAGTCGCGCAGGTACCAGACCCCGCCCGCCATCACGATCGGCACATCGTCGAGGCCGTATTCGCGCATCTGTTGACGCAGCGCCACGACCCGGGGATAGGCAGGCTCGGGCTGTTCGGGATCCTCGCTGTTGGAGAGGCCGTTGTGGCCACCGGCGCGCCAGGGATCCTCGTAGACGACGCCCCCCATCCAGTCCGAGAAGCGATGGTAGGCGCGCTTCCAGAGCGCGCGAAAGGCGCGGGCCGACGAGATGATCGGGTAGTAGTGAACGTCGTACTCCGCAGCCACTTCGGCCAGGCGGTAAGGCATGCCTGCGCCGCAGGTCACGCCGTGAATGATGCCGCGTGTGGCCTCGAGGATGCCGTGCAGGATGCGCTCGGCGGCGGCCATCTCCCACAGCACGTTCATATGGAGGCGCCCCTCGCCGCCGGAGACGTCGTGGGCGATGCGTGCCTGGGCGATGCCGCCTCTGATCGCGTAATCGACCAGCTCCTCGTGCCGCGCCTTGCGGGTGCGGCCGCGATAGACCTGCGGCACAGCCTTGCCGAACGCGTCGTAGGAGTCGGCATTGACGCCGGAGAAGGTTCCGACACCGCCGGCCGCGGCCCAGGCGCCGGAGCTCAGGCCGTTGGTCACGCCGATGCCCTTGCCGCCCTCGATCAAGGGCAGGACCTCGCGACCCGACAACCTGATTGCGTTCAACGCCTTCATGGTCGGTCCGTCCGTCGATGCGGCGGGCGGGAAGCGTCTCCCTCGCCCGATGTGGGCTGCGTGGGCCCCTCGCGCAAGGGGCCCGGCGCGCCTACCCGGCTTGCGCCGTCTCCTCGGCCGCGGTCAGGTCCTCTCCGCTCTCCTGATTCACGGCCCTCATGCTCAGCTTGACCTTACCGCGATCGTCGATGCCGAGCACCTTCACTTTGACGTTATCGCCTTCGCTGAGAACGTCGCTCACGCTCTTGATCCGACGCGGCGCGATCTCGCTGATGTGCACGAGGCCGTCGCGCTTGCCGATGAAGTTCACGAAGGCGCCGAAGTCGACGATCTTGACCACCTTGCCGTCGTAGATCACGCCGACCTCGGGCTCGGCCACGATATCGCGGATCATATCGATCGCGGCCTTGGCAGCCTCGCCCTCGACAGCCGCGACCTTAATGGTGCCGTCGTCCTCGATGTCGATCTTGGTCCCGGTGGTCTCGCAGATCTCCCGGATGACCTTGCCGCCGGGGCCGATGACCTCGCGGATGCGGTCCTTCGGGATCGAGAAGGTGGTGATGCGGGGTGCGTTGTCGCTCACGCTGTCGCGCGCGTGAGCGAGCGCCTTCGCCATCTCGCCGAGAATGTGCAGCCGGCCGTCGCGCGCCTGGGCGAGCGCGGTGCGCATGATCTCCTCGGTGATGCTGGTGATCTTGATGTCCATCTGCAGCGAGGTGATGCCCTGCTCCGTGCCGGCCACCTTGAAGTCCATGTCGCCGAGATGATCCTCGTCGCCGAGGATGTCGGAGAGCACTGCGAAGCGGTCTTCGTCCTTGATCAGCCCCATGGCGATGCCGGCGACCGGCCGGGCCAAGGGAACGCCAGCATCCATCAGCGAGAGCGAGGCGCCGCAGACCGTCGCCATCGACGACGAGCCGTTGGACTCCGTGATCTCCGAGACCACGCGGATGGTGTAGGGGAACGCCTCGGCCTCGGGCAGGAGCGGATGAACCGCTCGCCAGGCGAGCTTGCCGTGGCCGATCTCGCGCCGGCCGGGGCCGCGCAGGAAGCGCGCCTCGCCCACCGAATAGGGCGGGAAGTTGTAGTGCAGCATGAAGCGCTCGCGGTACTCGCCCTCGAGCATGTCCATGATCTGCTCGTCCTGGCCGGTGCCGAGGGTCGCGGTGGCCAGCGCCTGGGTCTCGCCGCGGGTGAAGAGCGCCGAGCCGTGGCTGCGCGGCAGCAC
>JAPPKP010000284.1 GCA_028819955.1 Rhodospirillaceae bacterium
TCACCCAACGCGTCTACGAGAGCTTCTCCGCCTTCCGCAAGACGGCGGTGCCGTATAACGAGCGCTCGGAGCTTGCCTACGCGAGCGCCCGGCTTTTGACGGCGTAGTACGCCAGCAAGACGTGCGTTCGGGGCGGGCGGCATTGGCCCGCCCCGACCCGCGCCGAAAGTTGCGGGATTGGCCCGGCGCCGCCGCGGGGTGCCGGAACGGTGCGCACGAATGCCGCGCCCGCGCACCGGCGCCTGAAGGGAGCACCGGCCGCCTGAAATGAGATGCAGGCGTCTCTCTCCGCATTAGCCGCGCTCACACGCGTCATCGACGTGGTCAACGAGCACGTCGGGCGCGTCGCGTCGTGGCTCGCGCTCCTCATGGTGCTCCTCCAGTTCATTGTCGTGGTGATGCGCTACATCTTCGGGTGGGGCTTAATCGCGATGCAGGAGGGGGTGATCTACCTCCACGCCACCCTCTTCCTCGTGGGTGCGGGCTACACGCTGCTCCACGGCGGGCACGTCCGCGTCGACATCTTCTACCGCGATGCGCGCCCGCGCCGGCGCGCGCTCATCGATCTTCTGGGCGTGATTTTCTTTCTGATGCCGGTCTGCGTGATCATCGGCTGGGCGAGCTGGCCCTATGTGGAGCAATCCTGGTCGGTGTTCGAGAAATCGGCGGAAACCAGCGGCATTCCGGCGATCTACACGCTCAAGTCGATGATTCTCGCGTTCGTGGTGCTGATCGCATTCCAGGGTCTCTCGCTCGCGTTTCACGCGGTGCTGACCCTCGCCGGCCGCCGGGCACGCCACGACGACATCGCAGAAGCCGGCGGCGAGGCCGCCTGATCCGCCATGCCCGTCGGCGAAGTCCTGGTCATCGTCATGTTCGTGACGACCTTCGGCTGCCTGCTGGCGGGATTCCCGGTCGCCTTCACGCTCTCGGGCGTCGCCGCGCTGTTCGGGCTCTTCTCCTACGCCTTCGGCGTCTTCGACATCAGCTTCATGCGCGCCATGCCGCAGCGCATCTTCGGCAACGCGATGTGGAACGAGGTGCTGATCGCGGTGCCGCTCTTCATCTTCATGGGCGTGATGCTGGAGCGCTCGAAGGTCGCGGAGGAGCTGCTGGAGGCCATGGGCCGCCTCTTCGGCGGCCTGCGCGGCGGCATCGGGCTCTCGGTGATCGCCGTCGGCGCCTTGCTTGCCGCCTCTACCGGGATCGTCGGCGCCACCGTCGTGACCATGGGGCTGCTCTCGCTCCCCACCATGTTGCGCCGCGGCTACGACCCCAAGCTCGCGACCGGAACGATCTGCGCCTCCGGCACCCTGGGCCAGATCATCCCGCCCTCCATCGTCCTCGTGATCCTCGGCGAGCAGATCTCCAACGCCTACGTCGATGCCCAGCGCGCCATCGGCAACTGGTCGCCGGAGCCGGTCTCTGTCGGCGACCTCTTCGCCGGCGCCCTGCTGCCGGGGATGGTGCTCGTCGCGCTCTACATGACCTATCTGATGGTCGTCGCCTGGCTGCGGCCCAAGGCGGCGCCGGCCATCCCGCGCGAGGAGCTGGGCGGCGAATGGCGCGAGGTGTGGCGGCGCACCGGCCGCGCGCTGGTGCCGCCGATCGTGCTCATCGTCGCCGTTCTGGGCTCGATCCTCGGCGGCATCGCGACCCCGACCGAGGCTGCGGCGGTGGGCGCCGTGGGCTCGCTGATCCTCGCGGGCGCGCGGCTCGCCCCTGAGGGCGGCACGCAGCTCGAGCGCAGCGTGGGCGGCGCCCCGCTCTACCTCGCGGGCGGCGCGCTGATCCTGATGATGATCCTCGCCGGCCAGTTCGACCTCGTGGTCACGCGGGCCGGCATCGGCGCACCGGCCGTCGTCGCCTTCATCTGCTGCGGGCTTCTGGTCTACGGGATCTGGACGAGCCTCTGGCGGGTCTGGCGCGCCGGCGTGCTCGTGCCGGTGATGCGCTCGACCATGCAGATCAGCGCCATGGTCTTCGTCATCCTGATCGGCGCCGCCATGTTCTCGCTGGTCTTCCGCGGCCTCGGCGGCGACGAGATGGTCCACCAGGCGCTCTCGAACGTGCCGGGGGGAGTCATCGGCGCGATGCTCGTGGTCATGCTGATCATGTTCGCGCTCGGCTTCTTCCTCGACTTCATCGAGATCACCTTCGTGGTGGTGCCGATCATCGCGCCCGTGCTGCTGCAGATGGACATCAACCCGATCTGGCTCGGCATCATGATGGCGGTGAATCTGCAGACCTCGTTCCTGACCCCGCCGTTCGGCTTCTCGCTCTTCTACCTGCGCGGCGTGGCGCCCCGCACGGTGCGCACCGGCGAGATTTACCGGGGCGTCATCCCCTTCGTCATCATCCAGCTTGCGGCGCTTGCCGTGCTCGGCCTGTTTCCCGAGCTCACCACCTGGCTGCCGTCGGTCGTCTTCGATTGAGCTGGCCGCGGGCCACTCTCGAAGGCCGCTTTTGGCGGGATTAACCGGGATCGGGCGGGATTAAGTGGGATTGAGTGGGATTCGTCGGGACAGGTGGGATTCGCCGGGACAGGTGGGATTCGCTGGGACAGGTGGGATTCGCCGGGATAGGCGGGATTAAGCGGGATAAGTGGGATTAAGCGGGATGGGTAAGAAATGCGGGTTGAGATGCTCGTCATGGCGCGACATTGATGCAAGCGCCGCGCCCTGTGCACCGCACCATGGTCCGGCGGGTTAGCGCTCCCGCGACCAGGCGGTCACGACGTCGATCAGCGCATCCGTGAGCCGGGTGAGGTCGGCCTCGTCGATGGTGAGCGCGGGTGTCACGTAGACGATATCGCCGAAGGGGCGGACCCAGACGCCGGCGTCGACGAACCGCGCTTTGAGCCAGCCGATGCGGCTCATGTCGTCGAGCTGGATCACGCCGATCGCGCCCCGCACACGCACGTCGACCACCCCCGGCAGCCCCCGCGCGGGCTCCAGCGCGGCAGCGAGATGGCTCTCGATGGCCCGCGCCTGGGCGAGCCTGGGCTCGCGCTCGAACAGGTCGAGAGAGGCATTGGCGGCGGCGCAGGCCAGGGGATTGGCCATGAAGGTCGGCCCGTGCATGAGCGCCGCGTCGGCATCGTCCGACAGGAAGGCCTCGAACACCCCTTCGCTCGCAACGGTCGCGGCCAGCGCCATGGTGCCGCCGGTGAGCGCCTTGGAAAGCGTGACGATGTCGGGCACGACGCTCGCCCGCTCGCACGCGAACATCGTGCCGGTGCGGCCGAACCCGGTCATGATCTCGTCGGCGATCAGCAGCAGGCCGTGCTTGTCGCAGGCCGCTCGCAGCGTGCGCAGCACCTCCGGCGCGTGGAAGCGCATGCCGCCTGCGCCCTGAACCAGCGGCTCGACGATGACCGCCGCCACGTCCTCCCCGTTGCGGGCGAGGTAGGCGTCGAAGGCGGCGATGCCCGCCTCGTCCTCGGGCAACCTCACGACGTGCTGCTCCGGCAGGGCGCCGGCGAACAGGCTGTGCATGCCCTCCTCGGGATCGCATACCGACATGGCGGCGAAGGTGTCGCCGTGATAGGCGCCCTGGAAGCTCACGAAGCGGTGGCGACCGCGAACCCCCTGGTTGAGCCAGTACTGCAGCGCCATCTTGAGCGCGATCTCCACCGCCACCGAGCCCGACTCCGAGAAGAACACCCGACTGAGCGGGTCGGGGAGCATGCCGGCCAAGCGGCGGGCCAGCGTGAGCGCGGGCTCGTTGGCGAGGCCGCCGAACATGACGTGGGGCATGCGCTCCAGCTGCGCGGCGACGGCGGCGCGAATGTAGGGGTGGTTGTAGCCGTGGCAGGCGGTCCACCACGACGCGATACCGTCGATCAGCTCGCGGCCGTCGGCGAGGACGATGCGCGTGCCCCTGGTGGCCGCCACCGGCAGCGGCGGCGGCACGCTCGCCATCTGGGTGTAGGGCAGCCAGACGTGGCCGTAGCCCTCGGCGAGCCAGTCGGGCGCCGGCGGTGAGGAAGGGTCGGCAGGCATACGGCGCGCCGCGGCGAGCGCTGAGGGCGCCGGGCGCAGGGCCTAGGCCGGCATCGGCGCGATGCCGAGGCGGGCGAAGAGCTGGCTGTCGCGTTCGCGTTCGGGATTGGGCGTTGTCAGCAGCTCGGGCCCGACGAACACCGAGTTGGCGCCGGCGAGGAAGGCCAGTGCCTGCATCTCGTCGGACATCTGCTCGCGCCCGGCCGAGAGCCGGACCACCGAGCCCGGCATGGTGATCCGCGCCACCGCTACTGTGCGCACGAACTCGAAGGGATCCAAAGCGTCCGTGCCGTTGAGCGGCGTGCCCTCCACCTGCACCAGCATGTTGATGGGCACGCTCTCAGGGTGAGCCGGCAGGCTCGCGAGCGTCGCGATCATGTCGGCGCGGTCGCGGCGCGATTCGCCCATGCCGACGATGCCGCCGCAGCAGACGTTGATGCCCGCGTCCCGCACATGGCCCAGGGTCTCGAGCCGGTCCTGGTAGGTGCGCGTGGTGATGATCTCGCCGTAGAACGATTCGGAGGTGTCGAGATTGTGGTTGTAGTAGTCGAGGCCGGCATCGACGAGGCGCTCAGCCTGGGGCGCGCTCAGCATGCCGAGGGTGACGCAGGTCTCCATGCCGAGCGCCTTGACGCCCGAGACCATCTCGGCCACCGCGTCGAGATCGCGGTCCTTGGGGCTGCGCCAGGCGGCGCCCATGCAGTAGCGGGTGGCGCCGGCGTCGCGGGCACGGCGGGCCTCCGCCAGCACCTCGTCGCGGGACATCAGCTTGCCCGCTTCGAGCCCGGTGTCGTAGCGCGCGCTCTGCGGGCAATAGGCGCAGTCCTCCGGGCAGCCGCCGGTCTTGATGCTCAAGAGCGTCGACATCTGCACCTGGTTCGGGTCGAAGTGGCGGCGATGGGCGGTCTGCGCGCGGAACATCAACTCGGCGAAGGGCAGCGCGAGCAGCGCCTCGACCTCCGCCGCCGACCAGTCATGCCTGAGCGCGGGCGCAGTACTTGGCGGCGCGTCCGCGCCAATCGCCTCGACAGTGTCCATGATCGCTCGTCCCCGGCCCCCGACCGGCGCAGGATAGGCCCGCCCGCCGAAGGGTCAAGCAGGTGTCCTAATCGCCGTCATCGGAGGCGGCCCTGATCGCGCGCCACACGCGCTCGGCAGTGAACGGCATCTCCACGTGGCGGACGCCGAGGTGCCAGAGCGCATCGAGGATGGCGTTGCCGATCGCGGCCGGCGGCCCGGAGGTGCCCAGCTCGCCCACGCCCTTGACGCCGAGCGGGTTGGTCTCGGTCAGGGTCACGTGGCCGTCCAGCGTGAAGTCGGGCAGGTCGTCCGCGCGGGGCATGGTGTAGTCCATGAACGAGCCGGTTAGCAGCTGGCCCGTCTCCGGCTCGTAGCGCACGTCCTCCAGCAGCGCCTGGCCGATGCCCTGGGCGGCGGCCCCGTGACGCTGGCCGTCCACCACCAGCGGGTTGATGACGAGGCCGGTGTCCTCCACCGAGTAGTAGCCGGTGAGCCGCACTGCGCCGGTCTCGGCATCGACGGTGACGGTGGCGACGTGGGTTCCGTAGGGATAGTTGAAGTCGTCCGGGTCGAAGAACGCCGCCTCTTCCAGCCCGAGCTCGAAGCCGTCCGGGTAGTCGGCGCCGCGATAGGCCATGTCGGCGATCTCGACGAAGCTCATCCGCCGGTCGGTGCCGCGCACCGAATAGGCGCCGGCCCCGAACTCGATATCGTCCACGGCGCATTCCATGAGATGCGCGGCGAGGCGGCGGCCCTTCTCGACGATACGGTCGGAGGCGACGGCGAGCGCCGAGCCCACCACCGTGATCGAGCGCGAGGCCCAGGTCCCGAGGCCGTGGGGGATCCGGTCGGTATCGCCCTCGACGACGTCGATGTCGGCCATATCGCAGCCGAAGCGGTCGGCCACGATCTGCGCGTAGGTCGTGGCGTGGGACTGGCCGTGGTTGTGGCTGCCGCAGAGCACGGTGATCTTGCCGCTGGGGTGGACCCGCACGGTGGCCACGTCCCAGAGACCCATGCGGCTGCCGAGGGCCGCCGCTAGCCGGCTCGGCCCGGCGCCGCCCGAGCGAATGAAGGCAGCCATGCCGATGCCCATCAGCACGCCGTCACCCCGGAGCCTCGCCTGCTCGGTCCGGAGCGCGTCGAGATCGGCGAGCGCGCGGGCCTTGTCCAGCACCGCCGGGAAGTCGCCCACATCGTAGGTGACGCCGGTTGCGCTCGCGTAGGGCATGCTTGCCGCGGGCACGAGGTTGCGGGCGCGGGCCTCGACCGAATCGCGGGCCCGCTCCCGCGCGCCGTTCTCGATCAGCCGCTCGATGACGTAGGTGATCTCGGGATTTCCCGCGCCGCGATAGGCGTCGATCGGCGTGGTGTTGGTGTAGACGCCGAGCACGCGGCAGTGCAGCGCGGGGATCGCGTACTGGCCCGAGAACATGGTGACGCAGAAGAGCGACGGGATGCAGGCGGCGAACTGGCTCTGGTAGGCGCCGAGGTTGGCGATGATCTCGGCTTCGACGGCGGCGATGCGGCCGTCCTCATCGAACGCCATGCGCGCCTCGGTCACGTGATCGCGCGCGTGGATGTCCACCGCAAGCGTCTCGGCGCGGGTCGCGGTCCAGCGCACCGGCCTACCCACCAGCCGCGCGGCCCAGGGAAGGCTCGCCTCCTCCGGGTAGTGATAGGTCTTCTGGCCGAAGCCCCCGCCGACATCGGGGGCCACCACCCTGATCGCGTGCTCGGGCGCGCGGAGCGTGTCGCGCGAGAGCCACTGGCGGACCAGGTGCGGGTTCTGCGTGGTGGACCAGAGAGTGTAGCGCCCATCGGCACGGTCGTACGCGCCGATGGCCGCGCGCGGCTCCATGGCGTTGGGCGCAAGGCGGTTGTTGACGAGCCTGAGCGACGTGACGTGCGCGGCCGCGGCGAAGGCGGCCTCCGTCGCCTCGGCATCGCCGAGCCGCCAGTCGTAGGCGACGTTGCTGCCGAACTCTTCGTGGACCAGGGGCGCATCCGCCTCGACCGACATCGCAAGGTCGGTGATCGAGGGGAGCGGCTCCCACGCGACCTCGACGGCAGCCGCAGCGTCGGCCGCCGCGTGCGGGTCTTCCGCGACGACGAGGGCCACCGTATCGCCCACGTGACGGGCCTCGCCGGCAGCGAAGATCGGCCGGCGGGCGAGCGCCATCGGGGTGCCGTCGTGGGAGGCGATGTCCCACAGCACGTCTGTCTCGCCGCCGCCGTCGCGCCGCCAGTCCTCGCCGGTGAGCACGGCCAGCACCCCCGGCATGGCGCGCGCCCTGTCGGTGTCGATAGCCCCGATGCGGGCACGGGCGTGAGGGCTGCGGACGAAGGCGGCATAGGCCTCCCCCGGCAGGCGGATGTCGTCCACGAACCGGCCCCGGCCGGTCAGAAACCGATCGTCCTCGACGCGCGTGTGCGCAGCACCGACGTGCGCCATGCGTGCTCCCCCTCAGTTGCGGCCGCCGCAGACCGCCGCAGGCAGGCTAGTGAGCCGGCGTGCGGGCGTCCACCCTCGGCGGCGGGCGCGTGCTATGGTGAACGCCGGCGCGAAGGAACACGGGGGCGACGATGCTGAAGCCGGAGACCGAGGTTCTCGTATCCGAGCTCGACCGGGTGCTGAGCGACCACGTTGAACGGGGCATCGTCGGCGTCTCGCTCGCCCTCGTCCGGCCGGGCGAAGAGGTGCTGACTCTCGCCGCCGGCTGCGCCGATCAGGCGACGGGAGCACCGCTTACCCCTGACCACCTGTTCAAGACCGCGAGCACCAAGAAGACCTGGACCGCCGTCGCCGTGCTCGCGCTGGTGAGCGAAGGGCGCGTGCAACTGGATCAGACCATCGAAGGGTGGTTCCCGCACCTGCCGCGCGCGGCCGAGATCCGCGTGCGGCACCTGCTGAGCCACCGTAGCGGCCTGCCCGAATACGAGGCGTTCATGCCGAAGGGCGCGGCGGACGACTGGACGCCGGAGCGAATCGTCGACTTCGCGCTCGCCAACGGCACGCAGATCGGGCCGGGCGAGGCCTTCATCTACTCCAACCCCGGCTACGTGCTGGCGGGCGAGATCGTTGCCAGCGAGCGGGGCGAGGTGCTCTCCCGATGGCTCAGGCGCGCGGTCTTCGAGCCGGCCGGCATGAGCGAGACCTGGAGCGGCGGAGACGAGGTCTTTCCGCGCGAGCGCCTTGCCCGCCAATACGTCTTCGTTTCCGCCAGGCCCGACGCGCCGCCGGAGGATTCGTCGGACTGGTTCCCGCTCTCCGGCATCGGGGCGGCGGGCGATCTGGTCACCACGCCGCGCGACCTCGCGCGGGGCTTCCAAGCGCTCTTCACCGGGCAGGTGCTGGACCCCGCCGCCCTCGCCATGCTGCGCGGCCCGCTGCTGCCGGCCTCCTTCCCGGGCACGAACATCACACACTGCGGCCACGGGATTCTGGTCTCCCGCTTCGGCGACCTCACGATCGAAGGGCACCTCGGTCAGCTGCGCGGCCACGTCACCATGGCCGGCCATCACGAGCCGAGCGGGATCACCGCCGTGTTCAGCCAAAACTCGTGCTCGAGCGACCTTGAGGCCTTCGGCGCAGCCGGCATCCACCCGGCCTTCGCTGAGGTCTTCCGCCTGGCCGGCGCGTGATCTCGCAGGCGCGCGCCGCCTCCCGCCGCGAATGCGGCGCCTGCGCGTGTCGCGGAGGCGCCGGCAGTAGGCCGGCTGCCGTGAGCGATACAGAGCTTGAGCGTCTCCGTGTAAAACGGAAACGCTCAAGAAGGGCTCAGTCGAGCCCGTCGAGCGCCCTCTGGAAGCGCCCGGCGTGGGATTTTTCCGCCTTCGCCAGGGTCTCGAACCAGTCGGCGATCTCGTCGAAGCCCTCGTCGCGGGCGGTGCGCGCCATGCCGGGATACATGTCGGTGTACTCGTGGGTCTCGCCGGCCACGGCCGCCGCCAGATTGTCCGCGGTCTGCCCGATGGGCTTGCCGGTGGCCGGATCGCCGGTCTCGGCCAGGAAGTCGAGATGGCCGTGGGCGTGGCCGGTCTCGCCCTCGGCGGTCGAGCGGAAGAGCGCGGAGACGTCGTTGTGGCCCTCCACGTCCGCCTTGCGGGCGAAGTAGAGATAGCGCCGGTTGGCCTGTGACTCGCCGGCGAAGGCGTCCTTGAGGTTCTGCTCGGTCTTGCTTCCACCCAATGCTGGCATGGTCCTGTTCCCCCTAAGGTATGGTTCGAGGTGCTGGGCCGCCGCACTGCAGGACGCGAGTACGGCCGGTGTGTTCGCTACCCTATATGACGCAGCGCACGGCCTTCGTCAACGGATTGGAATCATTCCAGGGTGCGAGAGTGGCGCGGGGCCTTCGAGCCCTTGTCTTCCCCGTCGCCGGTCACGCGGATGATGACGTCGATACGCGAGACCCTGGTTCCCGGCGGCGCAGGCGGCAGGTCGCTCACCGAGACGCGATCGCCCGGCACGTCGACGAGACGGCCGGTCTCTTCCAGGAAGAAATGCTGGTGATGCGTGGTGTTGGTGTCGAAGAAGGAGGGCCCTGCGTCCACCACGAGCTCGCGCAGCAGACCTGCCTTCGTGAACTGGTGCAGGGTGTTGTAGACCGTGGCGAGGGAGACTCCCGCTTCTTCCCGCAGCACCTCGGCGTGAAGCTCGGCGGCGGTGACGTGCCGATCCGGCCCGCCGAAGAGCCGGCGGGCGAGGACGATGCGCTGGCGCGTGGGCCTGAGCCCGGCTTCGCGCAGGCGCGCCGCAGCGTCGCTGTCGGGTAGTGTCGTCATCTCTATGCCATGCCTTCGATACCGTGATTCATAGCACAAGTTGGCGACGAGTGCCGGGTGGAGCACGATGGGCTACCATGATGACTCCGATCCTGAGGAGGATGCGCTGTGCCGAGCGAGTTCGTTGCCACCGCCTGCCCCCACGACTGCCCGTCCACCTGCGCGTTGGAGGTGGAGCGGCTCTCGCCGGAGAGGATCGGCGCGGTCAGAGGCGCGCGGGAGAACGACTACACCTCGGGCGTGATCTGCGCCAAGGTCGCGCGCTACGCCGAGCGCGTGCACCATCCGGAGCGCCTCGCGCAGCCGCTGCAGCGCACCGGCGAGAAAGGCGCGGCCGAGTTCCGCCCCATCGGCTGGGACGACGCGCTGGACCTCATCGCCGACGCCTTCGTCCGCACGGCGGAGAAGCACGGCCGCGAGGCGGTCTGGCCCTACTACTACGCCGGTACCATGGGCCTGGTGCAGCGCGACGGCATCAACCGCCTGCGCCACGTCATGAAGTATTCGGGGCAGGACGAGACCATCTGCGCGCGCCTTTCCAGCGACGGCTGGTGGGCCGGAGTCGGCACCTACGTGGGCTCCGACCCGCGCGAGATGGCGAAGGCGGACCTGATCGTCGTCTGGGGCTGCAATCCGGCGTCGACCCAGGTCAACGTGATGACCCACATCGCGAAGGCGCGGAAGACGCGGGACGCTGCGCTCGTCGTGGTCGATCCTTACGAGACGCGGACCGCCAAGGTCGCCGACCATCACGTGGCTTTACGGCCGGGTACGGACGGCGCGCTCGCCTGCGGCATCATGCACGTGCTCTTTGCCGAGGGCTTCGCGGACCGCGACTACCTCGCCCGCTACACCGACCACCCGGACGAGTTCGAGGCCCACCTCACGAGCCGCAACCCCGCGTGGGCATCCGCCATCACCGGCATTTCGGCAGCCGAGATCGTTGCACTGGCCCGCATGATCGGGCGCGTCAAGCGCACCTACATCCGCCTCGGCTACGGCTTCACCCGCTCGCGCAACGGGGCCGCGAACATGCACGCCGCCAGCTGCATCGCGGCGGTCACCGGCGCCTGGCAGTACGAGGGCGGCGGCGCGATGCACACCAACAAGAGCGTCTACGGCGTCGATGCCACGCTGATCGAGGGGCTCGACGCGAGAGACCGCTCGGTGCGGCTGCTCGACATGTCGCGCATCGGCCCGGTGCTGACCGGAGACCCCATCGACATCGGCGACGGCCCGCCGGTCACCGCCATCGTCATGCAGAACGTCAACCCGGCAGCGGTCGCGCCGGAATCGGCCAAGGTACGGGACGGCCTCATCCGCGAGGACCTGTTCCTCGCCGTGCACGAGCAGTTCATGACCGACACCGCGCGCTACGCCGACATCGTGCTGCCGGCGACGACCTTCCTGGAGCACGACGACATCTACGTGGGCGGCGGGCACATGTACCTGCTGATGGGTGCCAAGGTGATCGAGCCCTACGCCGAGGCGCGCTCCAACCACGACGTGATCCGCGCGCTCGCCAAACGGCTCGGCGCCGAGCATCCGGGCTTCGACATGACCGCGTGGGAGCTGATCGACGCGACCCTCAAGCGCTCGGGCCACCCCGACGCGGCGACGCTCAAGGCCATGCGCTGGAAGGACTGCATGCCGGACTTCGAGACTGCCCATCACCTGAACGGTTTCGGCTGGCCGGACGGGCGCTTCCGCTTCAAGCCGGATTGGACCAGGATGGGGCCGCGCGGCGCCGAGATCCCGGCCTTCCCCGACCACATGGCGGTGACCGAGGCGGCGGACACCGAGCATCCCTTCCGCCTCGTCACCGCGCCCGCGCACAACTATCTCAACTCCAGCTTCAGCGAGACGCCCACCAGCATAGCCAAGGAGAGGCGGCCCTCCGCCCTCTTCCACCCCGGCGACGCCCGCGACTTGGGCTTCGAGGACGGCGACCGCATCCGCATCGGCAACCGGCGGGGCTCCATCCTGATTCACGCGCGCATCGCGAACGGTGCCGGCAGGGCCAACGGCACCACGCATGGCCAGCAGCGCGGCACCGTCATCGTCGAGAGCATCTGGCCCAACACCGCCTTCGAGGAAGGGCTCGGGATCAACACGCTGACCTCGGCCGATCCCGGCTATCCCAACGGCGGCGCGGTGTTCCACGACACCGCCATCTGGGCCCGGCCGGCGAATTAGAGCGCCGCCGCGGCGGGCGGCGAAGCCTCCTATCCGTTAGCGATCAGCACATCTTCCAGTCGGCAGTGGCCTCCAGCGCCGCCGCGACCTGAAGCACCTTCGCATCCTCGAAGTGGCGGCCGACGATCATGAAGCCGACGGGCAGGTCGTCGGAGACCCCGCACGGCACCGAGATCGCCGGATGTCCCGTGAGGTTGAACTGGCAGGTGTTATGGACCATGTCCAGCGCCCGCACGAGGCGCTCCCTGAGCGGCGCGTCGTTACCCGGTATCGGGGTCGCCAGGATGGCCGTGCTGGGCATCGCCAGCACGTCGCACGACTGCAGCAGATCGTCATAGCTCTGCCGGATCTGCTCGCGGATGTTCTGCGCCTTCGCGTAGTAGCGCCCGTAATAGTCCCCGTTCATGTATTCGCCGAGCAGCAGCGTCATCTTCACCATCGCGCCCAGGTCATGGGGACGGGCACGGGCACCCTTGGCCACGTTGTCGAGTAGCTGCGTGTTGTAGAAGCCCAGCCAGTTGGTGCCGGTGTTGTTGGCCTTCAACATGAAGGCCTGCGCGCCCTCGACGACGATGGGCCGCCAGACGTGAAGGGCGTCCTCGTGGCGCGGGTTGGAGACCTCGGCGACCTCGACGCCGGCACCTGCGAGCCGCTCGACGGCGGCGTGCACCTTGTCCGAGACCACCCTGTTGCCGGGCGGCAGCCCCGTATCGCCCCAGGACTCGGCGCCCATGCCGTGGTCGAATCCCTCCTTCAGAACGCCGATCCTCATGCCCTTGCAGCCCCTGTCGAGACCGGTGAGGTAGTCCGTGTCCAGACCGGCCGGGATCCGGCCCCGCTGGCGTGGATCGAGGGGGTCCTCGCCTGCGATCGCGGTGAGCAGCCGCGCGGTGTTCTCCACCGTGTCGGCCATGGGTCCGAGATGGTCAATGGTCATCTCGATCATCATGGCGCCGGTATAGGGCACGAGGCCGTAAGTCGGCTTATGGCCGACGATACCGCTCCAACTCGCTGGGATACGGATCGAGCCGCCCTGATCGCCGCCGATCGCCATGTCGATGTCGCCGGCGACGATGGCCGCGGCGTTGCCGTTCGACGACGCGCCGGTGGAATGGGTCGGCTTGTGCGGGTTGCGCACGGGGCCGTACGCCGAGGTGTGGCTCGCGCCGGAGAACGAGCTGTCCTCGCTGTTTGTCTTGCCGAGGACGGTGCCGCCGGCGTCGAGCACGCGCGTCACCACCGTGGCGTCGATATCGGGGATATAGCCCTCCATCCCCTTGGCGCCGTTGATCATGGGAAGGCCCGCAACGCAGATCGCATCCTTGATGCCGACCCGCTTGCCGGCAAGTACGCCGTCCGCCGCGCCCTCGATTGCGCCCTTCACGTACCAGGCGTTGTACGGATCCTCCTCGGGTCCCGGCCGGTAGGAGCCGGCGCGCGGATACTTCACCGGCGGCTTGGTTTCCTGCATCGCGTCGAGACGGCGGTAGCTCCGCAGCGTCCCCGCCATCATCTCGCTGTAGAGGGCGGCGTCCTCATCGCTCATGGTAAAGCCGAACGGCTCGGCCAGCTCCTGGACCTTCTTCGCGCTCGGCGGTACTGGACCTATCGGCATTCTGCTCTCCCTCGCTTCCCAAGGCCGCTGGGCAGCGCCCGAACGGCGCACCGCAATCTAGCCCGGACTTTATCTTCAGGGTCATGGCTCGGCGGGCATGCCGCAAGAGCTGGCAGGCATGGCGGAGAGTTGCTTTTTCTTGCCCACCGGAAGAATCGGGATAATGTTGCCGCGCCGTGACACTTAGTCCCCCCATCCGAGTCGTCAAGCGCGCCTCCGCGCGGCCCCTTCTCTTCCTCGTGGCAGCCCTTCTGTCGGCTGCCGCGGTGCACGGGCCAGCCAAGGCGGCCGACCTGCTGGCCGAAGGCGCCGCGGCCTATGAGGCCGGCAACTATGGCGAGGCAGCCTCGATCTGGCGCCCGCTCGCCGAAGAGGGCGACCCGAAGGCGCAGTTCAATCTGGCACTCCTCTACGAGACCGGCCGCGGCGTGGCCGAAGACCCGGCCGAGGCTGCGGCCTGGTACGAACGCGCCGCGCGCCAGGGCGTGACCCAGGCACAGCTCAATATGGCGGCGCTCCATCAGACCGGTCGCGGCGTCGCACAGGACCCGGCGGAGGCGCTCTTCTGGCTCGAAGTCGCGGCTCGGCTCGGCGAGGGCGCCGCCCGTGAGCAGGCAGCCGACGCCGCCGCCGAATTGGCACCGTTGCTGGAGGGCGGTGAGGCCGAGGCCGCGCAGGCCCGCGCCAACGCCTTCGCGCCCCGCCCGGAGGAACCCGCGATCCAGCGGGTGGCGGTCACTCTCATACTCTCCGAGCGCCAGATCGAGGTGCTGCAAAGACGGCTGGCCGCGCACGGTTACGACCCGGGCCCGACGGACGGTATTCCTGGAGAGATGACGAGAAGCGCCGCACGCCGCTACCTCGCCGACCGGGGCCTCGAATGGCCCGAGGGCGAGCTCCTGACCCAGCGTCTTCTGGACCTCGTCGTGGAACCCTAGCGTCCCGTTTGAGAAGTTCGTACGCCTTGCCGAGAACCCCAACACGTCATGGCCGGGCTTGACCCGGCCATCCACGTGTTGGCTCGGGACTCAACGGATCTGGCAGAGAGAGATGCCCGGATCAAGTCCGGGCATGACGAGAAGAATTGGAGAGTCGGGGAGACTGCACGGTCAACCCAAGATCATGCGAACTTCAGAAACAGGACACTAGCCCGCACTTTAAATTTCGACAATACTATGAAATCTCATAAGGCATTGTAATAACACGGCAAATCACCTTCATCGTGGAGCCCATGGACGGGTGGCTCAGGACCGGTCATCAAGTCGAGAGCGATGTTTTTCAAAGTGCTGGCGATTTTTCTTGTGCCGTCGACGCGGTTTGGCGATCTCGCTCGAGCGCCGGCTCGCCCGTCAGTCGGTTTTGACACGCTGGCTCCACACCCAGGT
The DNA here is from genome assembly GCA_028819955.1 of Rhodospirillaceae bacterium. Next base: position 15,006 of record JAPPKP010000284.1, read on the forward strand.
CAGCAGATCGGCACGCACATAGTACACCCGATTTCCAATCCTGCAGTACGCAGGGCCCTTGCGGGCCGCGCGTAAGCGGTCCAGCGTGCGCGCGGTCAGCCTGAGGAACGTCGCCGCTTCTTTCGTAGTGAGGAACAACTGGCGGTCATCCTCGGGAGCATGGTCGCGGGCATCCTTGTCCGCCTCTGACGCCGGAGAGGTCGTTTTCTCTCGCTTCTCGCCCTGCACGGAGGTGCTTGCGCCGTCGTTGAATATCGTGCTGCCGCTGCCCTCCAGCATCCTGGCGATGACGGCACGCTGGGAAGGCGTTGCGGTCTCGACCATCCAGGCTCGCACCCGTTCCACCGCAGAGAGCCGGACCGCTCCTTCCTCGAGTGTGCCGACGAACCAGGGATAGCCGGCGGCCTTGGTGCCTAACCTGACCGGCTTGATGGCGGTGACGTCAAGAAAGGCTTCGATCTCGCGTCGGAAGACGGGGCCGATCGGCGCCTCGCTCAGGAACTGGAGCAGGCGGTCGGCGGTCTTGAGCGTCATCGTCTGCTGTACTGCAAGCTGCTCCACGAATTGGGGTCGTCCGAGTGCGAGCTTTCCGAACTGCTCGTCGGGCATGCCGGTGCGCTTGAGAAAGGCCGAGACCTTGGCGCGGATGTCATCCGTCAGGGTCGTCACGAACCTCGTTCCCCCTCCTCCTCAGGTGGTGCCACCGGCGGGCATGGACGGGGTTGCGGGTATCTTCTGCAAGGCGCCAATCGGTCACGCTCCCTCTCGGGGGTACCCCCTGCGTTTCGCCCATGCCCAGGCCAGGATATCGGCGCGGTAATACCGAATTGCCCCTCCCAGCTTGCAATACGCGGGGCCGTCACCGGTATACCGGTAGTGAGACAGCGTGACGGGACTCAATCTCAGGAAATCCGCGGCCTCGGACTCGGTGAGCAAGAGTCGTTCCTCAATGGGCTGAGAGCATTCCCCCGGCGGGCTCCCGCGGTCGGAAACAGCGCAGGGCGCCCCATCGGCCAGAGTGTCCAGCGCCGCCGGGTCCGGGTTGAGGGCGGGCTCCGGCACACCGGGATCGGCAATCGCCCGCGCGATCGCGGCCCGTTCCCCATAGCCCGCGACCTTGCGCATCCACTTCCGGATCCGCTCGACGGCGAACAGTCGCGGCGATACACCCGAGTTCAACTTCGTCATGAAGGCAGGATCTCCGATTGCCCCACACCCCAGCTCGGAGCCGTTGGTTTCGGTGATGAGAAGGAACGCCGCGATCTCGGACCGGAATGCCACACCGATGGTCGGCTCGCCCATGCAGAGCAGCGCCCGGTCGGCCGTGTCCATGGTCGGCCCGTCCGCCATTCGGAGGCTCGCGACGAACCCTCCGTCGCCGATCGCGCGCTCGCCGAACTCTCCTTCGGTCAATGGCGAGTTGTAGAGAAAGGCCGTCACCAGGGTCAGCAAGTTCTCGGTAAGGCTTGTCACCGGTGACCGCTGTGCCGTCTGCCCGGTCTGTAAGGGCCATCTGGAACATGTCGATGTTCTTGTGCAGATACCTATGCTCCAGGTCCTTCCAGGTCTTCTGGTCCTGGGTGAGGACGACTGTCTGGATGCCGGCGCTGATCAGTTCCTCCAGGACGTCAGTCTTGAAATAGGCCCGGTAGTCCTCGTCGCTCGCGAGGATCGGATCATCGAGCACCATGAAGCCGGCATCCTCGTGCAGGGCGCGGGCGATGAAAAGCGCAAGGCCCAGACAGTGAAGCTGGGACTGGCTGAACACGGCAATGACATCGCGCAACTTCGGGGCACTTCGATCGGCGTCAAGCGACAGGCCAGCCTTGAAATCCACGGTACGCCGCGCGCCCTTGCGGGGTCTGACAGCGGAGAAGAAGGTCGGCTCGTCGGGGCGGAGCAGGTCCCACCAGTGCTGGATGCTGCTGCTCAGATCCACGAACTTGTCATCCAGAACCTTCTCGTTGCCTTTGTCGATCTGGCGTACCGCCGCGTTCATTTCGCTCTGCAGAGCAAGCCGGGCCTGGCGTTCGATCAGGCTCGCGCGAAGCGCGCCCTGATCGCCGGCGAGATCGATGAGATCTTGCCAGCCGCCGGTGTCGCTGGCGGCGTCAATGACGGCCGTGAGCTGTTCCAGGAGGGCGGTTTCCGCGTCGGCGTAGAGCTTCAGCAGTTCGGAGAAACCTCGGTAAGCGGTGGCGGCCTCGCGGAAGCGGGCCCTCAAGGGTTGCGGATCATGCAGGGTGTTCGGTTTCTCCGCATAGCCGTCGACTTCGGCCGTTAGAGCTTTGGCGGTGGCGTCAAGGGTCGCCCTCGCGCGGGCGAGGTTGCGCAACGCCTTCAGCCAAGGATCGATGACGGCGGTGGCATCCGCTCTCAGCAAGGTTCGGATGCGCTCCACGCGGAAACCCTCCTGGCGGCGCTTGCTTGAGTTCATTGCGAGGAAGCGGGGGGAGGCGGAAGCGGCTGCCCGATCGAACCCGCGCGCGGACACTGCCAGGCCGCGCAAAGTGTCAATCGCAGCCGTTTCAGCGACCTGAAAATCCTCGGTCTCCTGCGCGCGTGTGCGGATAAGGGCGATGCGCTCCGGCGTCAGGCTACCCTCGGTGCCGCACAGCAGGCAGTCGATGGGCTGCGTCGCGGCATCGACGGCTGGGATGGCCAAGGCCTCCCTGAACAGCGCGGTCAGACGGCGTGTCTCTTCCTCGACCGCTTCGCGTTCGGCCAGGTAGGAATCGAGCTTGCCCCATTCGCCCTGGGCCGGTTCGGTCCAGTCGGCGAGCGGTCTCCTATCGAATCCGTCAACAGGGAAGGTCTTGGCCCGCCGCGCCAGCAGCAATGCTTCGAGCGCGGCCAGGCGGTCGGCGGGCGTCGTTGGCAATGGGTGCCCGGCCACGGTCAGGATGGCTGCGATCGCCTTATCGATGGCTTCGGCAATATCGGCGGGCACCGGGACAGCCGTCCTGAGAGGCGCCAGGAGTGGCCCTGCGTTTTCGATGGCGGCGGCAGCAGCGAGCCTTTCCCACTGCCGGTCGTGGTCATCGGGCTTGAACTCGGTGTTGAGCACCGCCGCTGCGCTGCGCAGCTCTTCCAGGTCCGTGACCTCCAGGACCTTCTTGAAATATGTGGCGCGGTCCCCCGGCCGGGCGGAGAAGAGGTATCCGAGAGTATGTTGGGCTAGGACCGGAGCGGCGAGCGGCGGTTGTGAAAGCACGATGCCGAGGGAGGCGAGATCGCTTTCTTTCGCGTCCTCGCCGTCGATCTGCAATGCTGACTGGCAGTCATTCCGCTTGGCGTAGTCGGAGATTAGCGTCCGCCTGACCGTGCGCGTCCGGCCGTCTGTGCCGGTGATCTGCGCCTCGACATAGGTCGGCATGGCGACCGGCATATGGGCGTTGCGCAGTGAGTCGGCGAATTCATCCTGGGTGCTGGCTACGAGCTGGCGTCGGACGATCTGTCCGGTCAACAGGAACTCGAATGCCTCGGCGAGGCTGGTCTTGCCCTGGCTGTTGGGTGCCCAGATGGCGGCCAGCGACGAGCCGAAGGCGAGCGTCTGTCCCTTCTGGCCGAAAGCCCGGAAGCCCTGAATTTCAATCTTGTTGATCTTCGGTGTCGTCATGGCTTTGCTTCAGTTCATCGAGACGGGTTGCGACGACCTTCGCGACGGCATCGGTGGGTGTTGCCTCGCCCGGGGCCGCGTAGGCGGCCACGAGTTTCGCGGTGAGGCTGTCCTCGGGCAGATGCGCGATCAGTCGGTCGAAGTTGGTCTGCGGCGCGGCGGGTTCTCCGCTATTCGTCGCGTTCGACGGATTTTCGTCATCGTTTTGAGCGCTCGGCTTCTTGTTTTCTGTGCTCATGCGGTTGCCTTTCGTGCGCGGCGCCGGCGTCGGCTCCCGACGGACCGGGGCTTCGCTTCTTCCTCGTCCGGCGGGTCGCTGAGATCGTGAGCGCCGATTTCGATCATCCGCTGGGCGAGGGAGTTGAAGAACGATTCGTTGATTTGGCCGGCTTCATAGAGTTGGCGCACGACCAAGTAAGGGTTGAAAATCAGGACGTAGCTGATCGGTCCATTCGGTCCACTCTTGATATCGATGAAGCCGAGGTCCTTGAGGGTGCGCATGCGCATCGTCCAAGTGCGGACGGCTCGCTCGCCGCTGAACCCAGAGAAATACGCCATCTCGCGGTCCTTGTTGGCGATAATGAAGGAGTCGTCGTAAGTCCGGCACCACAAGTCGAGATAGGTCGAGGAAACCGGCTTACCCTTGGAGAGGCTGTCCATGATCTTCATGAGCAGCGGCATCGGCCGCGGAACGCTGAGCCAGCCGTCCGACCGCTCGCGCGACCACAATCGAGCCTCGTCAAGTTCGGGCCAAAGCGTATCGCGCATGCGCAGCTTCTGGCGGGCGATCTTGCTGAGGCGTTTCTTGCTTTCCGTCGCCATGTCTTGCACCTCCTAGCGTTCGGACGAAAGATCGGGCCGAGGTGTGGACGCCCGGCCCTGCGGAACAATCTTGCCCGCACATGCGTCGCTCCGCTCCGTGCCGCGCACCGAAACAAGCCGTTTGGACCCGACATATTCGCTGCAACTGTCCGCTACTGAGTAGCGTAAAGGAAAAATATTATAAATCAATGACTTAATACTTCATACGGTTTCTGTCTGGAGGTTATATCATATCGATTCATTATTTGAATTAGAAAAATATGATGTCGATCCGAGATGCGAATTGGAATGCGTGGTTGGAATTAATGGCCGGAGATCAAGGGATTGCCACGGGATCATTGTGTTCCCGGTGCTCCCATGGTCATGTGCTCGGCTGTGATCCCGGTGCTCCAGGGGTCGCGGGGGAGGAGACCCCTTCCTTTGAGCGCAGATTCGTCCGTCAGTTTGTCCAGGTCGACTTGGGCACGCGCGCCGTAAGGGGGTGACCCTCCTTGCATAGGGCCGATTGTCGGCTTGGGCCGCGAGGGGCTATCCGCGTGGAGGTGCGGGAACACCGGGATCGCTGTCCGGAACCAGGTGCCGCTGCCGCGACGGCGTCACCCACCACAAACGAACATAGGGCGCCGGTCAGCGGCGACGGACATGACCATCTCCGGGCGTCCGCCTCTGGGGCGGGAGCTATTGGGCGCGATTGGGGCGGGTGATGCGGTTGCAGGAGGAGCGGCGCTCAGGTGGTGTCCCGCGCAGTGTCGCCGCGAGGCTAGCCAGGAGGTTTTGGTGTGCTCGTCTGCAATATTCACTGCGCAGTGAATATTGCAGATTTCTCGAATGTATGCTAGAAAAAGTAAATTTGCTGCGCAGCAAAATAGGTTTGAACGGTCATGCTTGGCTCGAACGCAATGGAAGGACAGCTGCTGGATGGGCTCCTGGAAGCCCTGCGGGAGCTCCCCGAGGCGCAGGCGGAGGTCAGTGGGGTCGAACAGCCGGGCTGCCTTGATCGAGGACATGGCGCCCAGGTTGACCTCCGCGTGGGCGGGAAGGCGGTCACCCTGCTGATTGAGATGAAGAAGGAAGTATATCCCC
>JAPPKP010000172.1 GCA_028819955.1 Rhodospirillaceae bacterium
GGCGCAGCTCCTGCACGTGCATGAAGCGGTTCTCGAAGATCGTCTCGGTGATCATCGCGGCGCCCTCGGCGACCGTCATCAGCGCCATCGCCTGCGCCTGCAGGTCGGTGGGGAAGCCCGGATAGGGCCGCGTCGTCACGTCCGCAGCAGAAGGCCGGCCGTTGCCGCGCACCCTGAGCCCGCGCGGCGTCTCGGTGATGGCGACCCCGGTGGCCTCCAGATACTCGAGCAGCGAGCGCAGAAGTGCAGCAGGCGCGCCTGCAAGCTCGACATCGCCGCCCACGATGGCGGCGGCCAGCGCGTAGGTGCCGGCCTCGATCCGATCGCCCATCACGTGATGCTCGGTGCCGTAGAGCGACTCTTTGCCCTGGATCACGAGCTCATCGGTGCCGATTCCGCCGATCTCCGCGCCCATCGCGTTCAGGCAGAAGGCGAGATCGGCGATTTCGGGCTCGCGCGCGGCGTTGCGGATGATCGTCTCGCCGTCGGCCAGCGTCGCCGCCATCATCAGATTCTCGGTCGCGCCCACCGAGGCGAAGGGCAGTCTGATCTCGGCCCCGCGCAGGCGCCCGCGCGCGAGTGCCCGGATGTCGCCGTCCTCGAGCACGACCTGGGCGCCGAGCCGGGTGAGCCCCTCGATGTGCAGGTCCACGGGCCGGCTGCCGATGGCGCAGCCGCCGGGGAGCGAGACGGTTGCCCGCCCCGTGCGGGCGAGCAGCGGACCCAGCACCAGGATGGAAGCGCGCATCCGGCTCACCAGCTCGTAGGGCGCCTTCGTGCTGGTGATTTGGCGGGCACGGAGCGAGAGCACCCGCCCGGCATTGCCTCCGCGCCTCGCGTGGCCGTCCATGCCGATTTCGACGCCATGCTGGGCCAGCAGGTGCGCGAGAGTCGTGATGTCGGTGAGGTGCGGGATGTTGGCGAGCGTGAGAGTCTCTTCGGTCAGCAGGCACGCCGCCATCAGCGGCAAAGCCGCGTTCTTGGCGCCGAAAATCTCGATCTCGCCCTCGAGCGGGCGGCCGCCCCTGATGCGAATACTGTCCATGAACCGCCCCTGGTGCCGGGGCGCGGCACCGCCGTGCGGCCGCACATGCCCGGCGCGGCCGCCCCGTCCGCTTTCGCCGGCGCACCATAGGCGAGCGGCGCCGGAGGGACAAGCGGGGGCTGGTCACGCGAGCCGGGTGATCCTTCGCTTTCCGTCGCCCCCTGTTGTGCGCCGGTCCGCTTGGTGTATCCTTCGAGGTGAGCCGCGCCGGATCCGACGGGTAGCGCGACCGGCTTCCCGGAGGGCGACGCGGCCAAGGGAGGCTGCCGATGGCCAAAGCGACGGTTGAACGTCGTGGCGCACGCGGCACCGTTCGCGCCTTCTCCGGGGCGCCCGAACCTGCACTTAGGCGCTGACGTGAACGACGCTCAGCCGGTCCTGGAGGCGCGGGGGATCGTCAAGCGGTTCGGCGGCGTGCTCGCCCTGCGCGGCGTCGACGCGTCGCTGAACCGGGGCGAGATCGTGGCGCTCGTCGGGGACAACGGGGCCGGCAAGTCGACGCTCGTCAAGATCCTCTGCGGCGTCCACTACGCGGACCAGGGCGAGGTGCTGATCGAGGGGCAGCGCGTCAGCATCGACTCACCCAACCATGCCCTGCGGCTCGGCATCTCGACCGTGTTCCAGGATCTTGCCCTGGTCAACCAGCGCGACGTGGCCAACAACATGTTCCTGGGCCAGGAGCCGAGACGCTACATGTTCATGGTCGACCGTCAGCGCATGGTGCGCGAGGCGCGCGTGGCCATCGAGCGCCTGCGGGTCGGCCTGCCGGATGTGCGCTCCAAGGTCGGCTCGCTCTCGGGCGGTCAGCGCCAGGCTGTGGCCGTTGCGCGTGCCTGGCTCCAGGGCGGGATGATCACGCTGTTCGACGAGCCGACCGCAGCCCTTGGCGTGCGCGAGGCCGCGCGCGTGATGGATCTCATCAGGACCATGCGCGAGGAGCAGCACGCGATCCTCCTCATCAGCCACAACCTGGAGACGGTGTTCGATCTCGCCGACAGAATCATCATCCTGCGGCACGGCACGAAGATCGCCGACCTCGCCAAGGCGGAAACCAGCAAGCAGGACGTCGTGAGCCTGCTCACGTCGGGAACGGTGTAGCCGTGGCAACCCCGCCATCGATGGAAGACCAGGCGGCCGACGCCGTCTCCCGCGCGGCGGCGGAGGCGCGCTCGGCGCAGCGCATCGAGACGATCCGGGGCGTTCTGCTCACGCGGCAAGTGGCGATGACCGTGGTTGCGATCGCCCTCTTCGTCTTTTTCGCTTTTTCCGCCAATAACTTCGCGAGCTGGGGCAACATCGTCGACATCGTCCGCGCCTCGGCCTTCATCGGCATCGTCGCGGTGACGTGGACCTATCTCCTGATCGCCGGCGAGCTCGACCTGTCGGTCGGCTCGATCTACGGCTTCGGGACCATCATCATGGCGTGGCTGATCGCCTCCGGCGGCCTCGACCCTTGGATTGCCGCAGGCCTCACGCTGCTCTTCGGCGCCTCGGTGGGCGCCATCAACGGCGTCATCACCGTCTACGTCGGCGTGCGCGCCTTCGTGGTGACGCTCGGCATGCTGAGCGCCCTGCGGGGTGCCGCGCACTACATGTCGGGAAGCTTCCCCATCTCCTTTGCGCGCGGCGCCGAGTCGAGCCTCTACCCACTCGGCGACTCAAACCCGCTGGGCATTCCCGTCCAAGCCATCTGGTTCGTCGCCGTCGTCGTGGCGGGCATCGTCGTCCTTCGCTACACCAGGTTCGGTTACTGGCTGTTTGCGACCGGGGGCAACGAGCTCGCGGCGCGGGAGAGCGGCATCCCGACCCGGCGCATCAGGTTCGTGGCCTTCGTCCTCGTCGGGCTCTCGTGCGGGCTCATTGCCGTGCTGCAGGCGGCCTGGCTGAAGGCGGCGACGCCGACCACCGGCCTCGCCTTCGAGCTGCAGGTCATCGGCGCGGTGCTGATCGGCGGGACCGCGCTCACGGGCGGAGAAGGAAGCATCTACGGCACGCTGGTCGGGACCGCGATTCTGGGCATGGTGACCAACGGCCTGGTCCTGATGGGCTACCCGCCGGCCGCCAGCCTGCTCGCCGCGGGCCTCATCGTGGTGTTCGCCGGCGTCCTCGATGCCGCGATGCGGCGCGCGGGCGAGCGCGCCGCGCAGGCAGCATTCGCGGCCGCGGCGACGGAGAGCGAAGAGGAGCCTCCAGCCAACGGAGGCCAATGACGACGGGCTTCGTATGTCGAAATCCGTGGACCGGCCGGCATCGCCGGCCACAAAGGAGGAGGAAGAAAATGTCTCAGGACAAGCACAAGACTGACAAGGTGGTAGAGGAAACGTCGCAGGACGGGATCAGCCGACGCGGGCTCCTCAAGGCGGGGATGATGGCCGCCGGTGGCGCGGCGGCTCTTAGCGGGGCATCGATGCCCTTCTTCTCGGGCGCGGCGAAGGCCGAGGTGGGACTCGGTCCGCCGCGCAAGATCATGTGGGTGACCCACAGCCAGGCGGAGTGGAACCTGCCGCTCGACGTCGGCTTCTCGGACTTCTGCGCACAGGCGGGCTGGGAATACCAGAAGATCGGGGTCCCCGGTGGCGCGTGGACCGTCGAGGACAACGTCAACGGCGTCAAGCTCGCCATCCAGGCGAAGCCGGACGTCCTGGTCGGCACCGTCATCGACCCCGCGATGGAAGCGATCTATGAGGAGGCCGAGGCGGCCGGGATCCTGATCCTCATCAACAACTCGCACATCCCCGATGTGCAGGCGCGTCACGTGAACTGGGGCTTCATCGGCGCCTCGGGCCACGCCCAGGGCCTGATCGTCGGACGCAAGCTGATCCCCGATCTGATCGCGCGGGGCCGCACCGGCGGCAAGCTTATGTTCGGCAACACCGAGCCCGGCCACGCGGTGCTCGAGGACCGCAGGCGTGGCGTCGCGGACGCCGCACAGGAGTTCAACGACAGCCAGGGCACCACCTTCGAGGTCGAGGAGTTCGCCGACTTCGCGCACGACATGGCGCAGTCGGTGCCGCTTTACTCGACCGTCATGCGTCGTCTGGGCGACGACCTCGCGGCGTTCACCGTCAGCGGCTACACCAGCATGGTCGCGGCGTTCCGCATGCTGGAGCAGGCCGGGGTCCCGCCGGGCGAAATCCCTGTCGCCGGTCCGGACATCGGACCCGACATCGTTGAGGGCATCGAGAAGGGTTACATCCCCTTCTCCGTCGGGCAGGAGCTCTACAATCAGGGCTATCTGCCCTGCGCGGTGGGCTGGGCCCGGCTCGAACGGGGCAACCTGCCGCCGATCATGAACACGGGCACGGCCGTCGTCACGCCGGAGAACCTCGAGCTCTTCAGCTGGCGCACGGAAGTCGCGTTCGCCCGCTCGGAGGAACTGGGCCTGAAGATATAGACTAGGCCTCGGCCGGCGGCGCCTCTGCCGCCGGCTGGCCATTTACCCGGCGCCGCGCACGGCCCGATGCGCGGCGCCGGTCGCCTCAGGGCCTCCGCAGGCGGCTGAATTCAGGGGGAGCGGGCTCAACACCGCCTTTGGAGCTATTCGTCGCGGCTCACTTCCTTGACCTTGAGACTGGAGGCCCAGCGCTGGAGATCCGTATTGAACATGACAGCGGTGATGGTCAGGCCACCCAGCGCCAGACGGAAGAACTCGATGTCGACTCGCGCCATAATGAAGCCGTTGTCGATGGAGCGCACGAGCAGGGCGCCCACCAGCGCGCCCAGCACCGACCCGACGCCGCCGAACAGCGACGTGCCGCCGATCACGGCCGCCGCGATCGCCTCCAATTCTAGCCCCACCCCGTAGGTGGGCAGCACGCTCCCGCCGACGCGGAAGGTCTGTAGAATCCCTGCGAAACCGGCGAGCATCGAGCAGACCATGAAGCATCCCATCTTCACGCGACGCCAACTGATGCCCATGTCCCTTGCTGCCTGGGTGTGCCCGCCCGTGGCATAGACCCAGTTTCCGACGTTGGTGCGGTGAAGAACGATGCCGATGACAAGAGCCAACCCAAGATACCACAACAACGATGCTCGGATGATGCCGAAGTCGTAAACAAAGACGTCGAAAGGAATGTTGTCCGGAACAGGCGGACGTGGCCCGACAAGCACGACCACTAAGCTGCGAACGATGAACAGCATTCCAAGAGTGACGATGAACGACGGAATTTGCCGGTAGACCGTCACCAACCCATTGATCCAGCCCACGCCGCCTGCGACCGCTACGGCAAGGATGATGGCAAGCCAAGGGGGCAATCCCCCGCTCGTGTAAAGCACGTGCATTACCATGGGTGCCAAGGCAAAGACCGAACCCACGGAAAGGTCGAATTCCCGCGCAATCATCAGAATGACAACGCCCAGAACGACGATTCCCAACTCGGGCGCGATGCTCAAAACGAGCTCGATATTGCGTTCGGTCAGGAAAATTCCGGTGTAGAGATGAAATCCGACCAAAATACCAATGAAAATTATGAGGGCGCTTACGCCCGGCGCTCCGATCACCTTTTTGATGTGTTCGGTCATGACCGTTCAGTTCTCAGCGCCCAGGGCCCGGCTTAAGGAGCTAAGGCCGGAAGGCTGAAGCGTCTCGACGGCCGGTCCCCGACGCACAACGGCCGGGGACCGGCGAGACGCCGATGACTGACGTCGAGGCGGACTACTGGAGCTTCCAAACGCGGAGGCCAGAAAGGGTTTCCGCAACCTCCTTATCCACAACGCCCTTCAGAGAGCCTGCCGTATCCACGTCAAAGGGGGGCAAACCCTTCGTGAGTAGATAGAGTTGCACGATCGGTAGGTAGCCCTGGAGATACGCGCCCTGATCCTGGGTCACGGCTACCCAGCCACTCTTGATCTCTTCAATGGCCAAGTCGTAGGCGCCGAAGCCCCCCAACACGACCTCGCCGGCCTCACGGCCTTGCTCTCTCAGCATCTGACCCACCTGAGGATGCCAGATGCTGCAATCGACGTAGGCGTTTGTCTCGGGACGGGCCTGAAGATAAGCGCCGACCCGGCTGGTTACCACAGAGCCGTCGTTCGACACCTCGATCACATCGTAAGTGATTTCCCGCTGGGGATTAGCGGCGATGAATTCGTCGAGGAAAGCGGTGATGCCAGCCGCGCGCTGGATCGCGAAGTTCTGCGTCACGTCCGAGTGGCCCACCAGGACGTGGATGGGCCCTTCCGCCGGGAAGTGCTTGGACAGCCCTTCCGCGATGTCGTACGCGGCCTGCCACAACCCGGAGCCGATATAGGCGAGTCTCGGATTACCGTCCCTGCCCATGGCGTCGTCAGTATTGGCCGAAACTACCGGAATTCCGGCATCGAGCGCATCCTGTACCGGACGGTCGAACATGTTGTCATCGATTATTGTGGTGACGATCCCGTCGACTCCAGCAGCCACCGAGGCCTGGAAGTTGGCAAGCTGTTTGGGGTTGTCGCCGCCCGATCCGATCATCAAACAGTCGACGTCGAGGTCGGCGCATGCATCCCTCATGCCGAGCAGCACGATGTTCCAGAACACTCCCTCCGGATCGGCGTGCATGACGTAGTTAAATTCGAGCTTCTCCCCGTCGTCCTGGGCCACGACGGGGGCCGAGCCGGCAAAGATTGCCACTGCTGCTACAGCAGCGACGAGACGAAGTGACGATTTGAGCTTCATGCCGTTTCCTCCCTGAACTGCGCTCCTGGAATTCCCAGGGCGCCTCTTCTGCTCAATCGAGAATGGGAGCGTATAGATTCCAAATTCGGAACGCAAAGCAAGGCCGGCCCGCGACGCTCAGGATGCTCCCGTATAGCGCCGCGCTCCCTGTCAACGATTGCGGGATTGTGGGCGCCTCCCCGTCACGCTAGCCTTCGCCGGGTCTCCGCCTGCATGGCGGTTCTGGAGATTGCGAAGCGCGAGCCTGCGAGAGTGCGCTGATGGATACACCGGTGCTTCAGGGCGTGGGGCTGCACAAGTGGTACAAGGGCGTCCACGCGCTCAAGGGAGTCGACATTCGGCTGGGCCGCAGCGAGGTCGTGGGCCTCGTGGGCGACAACGGCGCCGGCAAGTCCACCCTGATCAAGATTCTCTCCGGGGCCCATGCGCCGGACAAGGGCGCGGTCGAGTTCGAAGGCAGGGAGGTCAGGTTCTCCTCGCCCAAGGATGCGATGACGCTGGGCATCGAGACCATCTACCAGTATTCCGCCCTGGTTCCCCAGATGAGCATCGCGCGCAACATCTTCGTCGGGCGGGAGCCGGTCCGGCTCCGGGTCGGGCCGTTCGGCATCCTCGACACCCGGCGGATGGCGCGCGAGGCCATGCAGGCGCTGCGGGACGTGGAGCTGCATCTGCGCTCGCCCGATACCCCGGTCGACGAGCTCTCCGGCGGCGAGCGCCAGGGCGTGACCATCGCCAGGGCCATGTACTTCAAGACCAAGGTGATGATCCTCGACGAGCCCACCAATCATCTCTCGATCAAGGAGACCAACAAGGTGCTCGGATGGGTGGAGGACATGAAGGATCAGGGCATCACCTCCATCTTCATCACCCACAACCTGCACCACGTCTATCCGATTGCGGATCGGGTGATGGTGCTGTCGCGGGGCGAAAAAGTCGCCGAGAGCCCCAAGGAAGACACCTCGATCGAGGAGCTGACGGACCTGATCGTCTGAGCGCCGGACCCCGGCGCTGCAGCCGCCCCTCTTCTCGTCATGCCCGGACTTGATCCGGGCATCTCGCTCAGCCAGATCCGCTGAATCCCTTGCCAATACGTGGATGGCCGGGTCAAGCCCGGCCATGACGTGGATTGGTGTGCCGCGTGGGTGCGGTCAAACGTCTCGGTCGGGACTCTAGTTCGCGGCTGACGCGGCCCGGTGTTTCTGCCAGCGATCGAGCCAGGGTCCCTGGGGCGAGTAGTCGAAGTCGTCCTCGTCAAGCTTGCGGTAGCTCTGGATGCCGCCGGCCTGGTGCGCCATCCACGCCTCCCAGTCCAGCCGGTAGGAGGGATCGTCCGCCTTCCTCATCGGCGCGAGTTCGATGGCGCCGAGCCCCGTGGGCTTGCCCGGGTTCTGGTAGCGGATGTCGACGCTCCAGCGCACCTTGTCCGAGGTGTTCTCGGTCGAGCGGTGGACCAGGTTGTTGCGGTGCCACAGCATCGAGCCCAGCTTCATCTCGCAGACGACCCGCTCGCCCGGCGGCAGATCCGCCTCCTCGATATAGAGGTACCAGGACTCCGCGTGGGCGGTCTCCTTCTCCGGACGGTGCGGGAAGACCGTGCCCGGCTTGTGCGAGCCGCGGATGACCTGGAGCGTGCCGTTCTTCTCGCTGACGTCCGTGAACGGGATCCAGGCCGTCGGCTGCAGCGTCTTCTCGGCGCCCTCCTCGAAGTACGCGGCATCCTGGTGCCAGGGCACCGTCATCAGCGGCGTGTTGGGGGTCTTGGTCCGGACGACGCTCACGGGGTGGCCGGAGATGTCGGGCCCGATGAACTGCTCGACCATGTCCAGGAGGTTGTCGGACGACCAGAGCCTGGCGAGCCGCGGTCTTGTCTGCTCGCGGTTGTGGATCAGCGGCGCGATGCCCGACCATTCCTTCTCGAGCGAAGCGAGCCGGATGTAGAGGTCTTCGCCCTCGTGTTTGTTCTCGATCTTGCCCGCGGCGTGCAGCCGCTCGGCCCATTCGTCGACGATGTCCTCGAACTCGTCCATGACGGGCTGCAGCTCGTCCCGCGTGAACACGTCCTCGACGATGAGAAATCCGTCCTCGAAGTATTGTGCGACCTGGTCTTCGCTCAAGCGCATGGCGGCTCTCCGATAGCCGGTCTATGCGCCCAATTTAGCGGCGGGAGGAACCCGGTACCAGCGGCATGCACGATAAGGCGCCGTCCCGGCTCGCATTCCGGGCATTCCTCTCGGCCAACTCCTGCTTCGTCATGCGCTGACTTGATCCGCGCATCTCCTTCCACCAGACACATCGAACGCTGGGCGAACACGTGGATGGCCGGGTCAAGCCCGGCCAAGACGTGGTGTGGGCGCTGTGCGCGTCTGAATCAGGACACCGGCTGAATTAGCCCCGCGCCGCCCCCAACTTGACGGTCACGAGATGCGGGCAGACTATTCACTCATCACAATCAAGAATTGCGCAAGGGAGGAGACCGATGAAGAAACTTGCAATATCGCTTGCTGCCGCGGTCGGACTGTCGCTCGCTCTGCTGGTTCATCCCGCAAGCGCGGAGCTGAAGGACCCTTCGGCAACGCTGAAGGCCAACTTCATCATCCACGCGGCATGCGGAAACGTGTTCTACGAGCCAATCATTTTCGGCGCCAACCTGGCGGGCGAGATCTTCAATGTCGATGTCACCATGCAGTGCGCCGAAGGCGATCTCGAGGCGCATGTCGATCTCATCGAGACCGGGATCGCCAGCGGCGTCGACGGGATCATCGACCAGATCTCGGTCCCCGACACCATGACGGACGCGATCCAGAAGGCCCGCGACGCCGGCATCACGGTGATCGCGGCCAGCATCGACGACAAGGGGACGGCGCGCCAGGCCTTCTTCGGCCAGGATTTCGTCGAATCGGGCCACATCATCGGCAGGCGCATGGTGGAGGAACACGGCCTCGGCGAGGGCGATTTCTGCGTCGCTCCGGTGGAGTTCGCAGAGTTGAGCTACGCGATCGATCGCTATGCCGGCGTGAAGATGGCGCTCGACGAGGCCGGCGTGGGATCCGAGATGATCGGGGTCGGCGCCGTGGTCGAGGAGAACCAGAACCTGATCGCCGAGTACCTCGTGGGCAATCCCGATACCGACTGCATCGTCGGCCTCGGCAACGTTCCGACATCGGTCGCGCCACAGGCGGCGGAAGACGCCGGCATGGACGGGCTGCCCAACGGCGGCTTCGACGTCAATCCGCGCATCATGGAGAACATCAACGCAGGCCTCACGACGGCGAGCATGGATCAGCAGCCGTTCATCCAGGGCTTCCTGCCGGTCATGTTCGTGGCCCTGAACCAGCGCTACGGCATCCAGCCGAGCGACCTCAACACCGGCGTCGGCATCGTCGACAGTTCCAACGCCGATGTGGCCACGGCCTACGCGGGGACCTATCGATAGCGCGAGTGAGCTTTTTCGCGCACGAGGCGACTATCGAATCGTGACGCGTTGGGCGCGGCCTCCGGCGAGGTCCGCGCCCGCGCCTTTTTTGTCCGCGAAGCACGTCGCGCTTGACGGGCACGGGATGCGGGCGGAACAATCTCCCTCGTAGTCGGCAATACATAGTCGGCAATTCATAAAGGGAGGCAGACCATGAAGAACATCCACAAGTATGTCGCGGCGGCGGCTGGACTGTCGCTCGCTCTCCTGGTTCAGCCCGCAAGCGCGCAGATGAAGGACCCTTCGGAAACGCTGAAGGCCAACCTCATCATCCACGCGGCGTGCGGCAACGTGTTCTACGAGCCCATCTTGTTCGGCGCCAACCTGGCGGGCGAGATGTTCAATGTCGATGTCACCATCCAGTGTCCCGAGGGCGATCTCGAGGCGCATGTCGACCTCATCGAGACCGCGATCGCCGCCGGCGTCGACGGGATCATCGACCAGATCTCGACTCCGGACACCATGACCGAAGCGATCCAGAAGGCCCGCGACGCCGGCATCACGGTGATCTCCTCCACCCTCGACGACCCGGGGACGGCGCGCCAGGCGTTCTACGGCATGGACTTCGTCGAAGCGGGCTACATCATCGGCAAGCGCCTTGTCGACGAACACGGCCTGGGCGAGGGCGATTTCTGCGTTGCTCCGGTGGAGTGGCCCGAGTTGAGCTACGCGCTGGATCGATACGCAGGCGCCAAGAGGGCGCTCGACGAGGCCGGCGTGGGATCCGAGATGATAGGAGTCGGCGCCGTGGTCGAGGAGAACCAGAACCTGATCGCCGAGTACCTCGTGGGCAATCCCGACACCGACTGCATCGTCGGTCTCGGCAATGTTCCCACGTCGGTCGCGCCGCAGGCGGCCCAGGATGCCGGCATGGACGGGCTGCCCAACGGCGGCTTCGACGTCAATCCGCGTATCGTGGAGAACATCAACGCAGGCCTCACGACGGCGACCATGGACCAGCAGCCGTTCCTCCACGGCTTCCTGCCGGTCATGTTCGTGGCCCTGAACCAGCGCTACGGCATCCAGCCGCCCGACATGAATACCGGCATCGGCGTCATCGACAAGTCCAACTCGGCGATTGCCACGCTCTACACGGGGTCATATCGATAGCGCGGGGGGCTCTTCGCGCACGAGGCGATTATCGAGTCGTGACTAGTTGGGCGCGGCCTCCGGCGAAGTCCGCGCCCGACTTCCTCGCCTGTCGCTCTGAACATCGCGCCGCGCGATGACCATGCCGGCGACAAGGCGCGACCCGCGCCACGGCGCCTGGGAACGCTTCCGGCGATATCCCGCAGCCAGCATCGTCCTCCTCTACGCGGCGCTGCTGCTCGGCTGCATCGTGGCCAGCCTGCTGGCCGCGAGCTTCCCCTTCCTCGTCGAGGACAATCTGGCCGTGCTGTCGCAGAAGACACCGCGGCTGATGCTGCTGGCCGTGGGCGCAGGGCTCCTGATGATCTGCGGTGAGTTCGATCTCTCGATCGGTGCGGTCTTCGTGCTCTCGGCCTATCTGATGGGGATCGCCCTGCACGAGGGCGAGTGGCCGCTGTGGGCGGCGGTCATGCTCGGCGTCGGCAGCGGCATCGTCGTCGGTGCGATCAACGGCCTCATCACGACCAAGCTCCGCGTGCCCTCCTTCATTGCGACGCTGGGCATGATGTTCGCGCTGCGCGGCATCGTCCGATTCACCGCCGGCTCGGGCCGGGGGTCTACGATCAAGAGGCAGGAGCTCTATCCGGGCGAGACCTTCGAGGCGGCACTCACCGGGCAGATCGTGGGCCCGCTCCATGCCCAGCTGCCCTGGGTGATCGGCTTCGCGTTCGTCGCCTATCTGCTGCTCAGCCGGCATCGCCTGGGCAATCACTTCTTCGCCGTGGGCGGCAACCGCGAGGCGGCGATCTCCGGCGGCATCAACGCGGACCGCGTGAAGATCACCGCCTTCATCCTCTGCTCCAGCCTTGCCGCCATCGCCGGCATCTTCAGCGCAACGCGCCTCAACGGCGCGATCCCCGAGACCATGCTGGTCGGGCTGGAGCTGCAGGCGATCGCCGCCTGCGTCATCGGCGGCGTGTTCCTGTTCGGCGGCCGGGGAACGGTGATGGGGATGATTCTCGGCGCCGCGCTCATCGTGACCGTCGACAATATCCTCGCCCTCGCGCGCGCGCCCGGCGAGTACTTCCGGTTCTTCATCGGTGCCGTGCTGGTGGTCGCCACGGTGCTCAACACCTTGGTCGCCCGGCGGATCACCAAGTAGAAGGGGGCACGAACGGCGATGGCAGTCCCGGAACCCCAGCCCGCTCCCGCAAGCGCAAGGTACGCGACGCGGGGTCCATGGACCCGGCTCAGGCGTCACCCGGCGGGGAACGTCGCCATCGTGTTCGGGTTCTTTCTTGCCGCCTGCATCGTCGCCAGTCTCGCCATGCCGGACGATTTCCGGTTCCTCTCGTCCGCCAACATCAGGATCCTGCTGCGCGCCATCGCGCCGATCGGGATCATGGCGCTCGGCGTCGGCATATTGATGATCGCGGGCGAGTTCGATCTCTCGATCGCCGCGACCTTCACGCTTGCGCCCTACATGATGGTGCTCGCCTGGGGCGCCGGCGCGCCCGAGGTGGTCGCGGTGGCTGTGGCGTTGGGCACCGCCGCGATCGTGGGGCTGGTGAACGGCGCGATCACGCTGGGCTTCGGCATACCGTCGTTCATCACCACGCTCGGCATGCTGTTCATGATTCGTTCGGGCTCGCGCCTGATCACCGACATGAGACCGCTCAACTTCTCCGCAGCGGAAACCTGGTTCATCAAGGGCCTGGCCGGCAAGATCGGGGTCGTGCCGGTGCAGTTCCTCTGGTTCGTGGTCTTCGCTGTCATCGCGCACCTGCTCCTCAACCATCACCGCCTGGGCAACCACTTCTTCGCCGTGGGCGGCAACCGCGCCGCCGCGACCGCGACCGGCATCAACGTCGCGCGCACCAAGATGATCGCCTTCGTGCTCTGCTCGATCTGCGCGGCGCTGGCGGGGATCCTGAGCATCGCCCGCCAGAAGTCGGCCACCGTGGAGCCGCAGCTCTTCCTCGAGCTGGAGGCCATCGCCATCGTCGTCATCGGCGGCGTCATCATCACCGGCGGCCGCGGAGCGGTGCTCGGCATCGTGCTCGGCGCTTGCATCCTGCAGATGGTCAAGGACGTGCTGTTCCTGGGCCGCGCGCCCGGCTACTACCTCGACCTCTTCGTCGGCGTGGTGATCGTGGTCGCGGTGGTGCTCAACATGATGGCGGCCAAGCGGTACTAGAAACTCACCAGATCACCGCAGCCCGAACCGCTCCCACCTCCCCCTGTCCCCCTCCCCCGAAGGCGGAGGGGGAACGTAGACGGCCCCGCCTACTCTCCCTCTGTAGCGCCGCAAAAGTCGCTGTGAATCGCGGCGGAAGTCGCTGTGAATCGCCTGGAAACGTAGCCCCAATTGCGGGGCGGAAATGGCTGAAAAACGGGTCCCGGCGGCGGCCGTCACGAAATGGCCTGGGCCATGAGGAAGGAGCCTGTCTCGACGGTGCGAGCCGTGCTCGTGTTGCGTATGCGGTAGGTCACCGGGTTCGTCGTCCCCGGCTGGTTGATCCAGTGCTCGAAGCCGAGCGGAAACGAAGTCATGGCGGGCCTGTCGTCTATCGCGACAAGGTGAACGTTGCCGCGCCTCACGGCGATGGTGAGGCCCGAGTTCTTCAGCAGCAAGGTGGTCAACTTAATCAAGGAGGTGGCCGAGGGGGGCACGATCGTGACAGAGAGAAAATCGGCATTTTGCGCCACCTGCTCGTCCGCCGTGATGATGTCGGCGACGGCGCCGTCCGGTAATTTGAAGAGGGCCATCGACGACCCTGCAAGAACCTGCGCGCCGCCCGGAGCCGCCGCCTGTAGAGCGTAAGTTTGCGTGGCCGCTGTCCCCGGCCGGTCGACGAACAGCCTTTGGCCCCAGTGGCTCAGGCCGCCCGTTTGGTTGAATAAGGGAATCGAATTCGTGAGATCGGCGCCCCCACGGGTCAGCTTGATGTCGAGCGGGCTCACGCTTTGGCCGATGGATAGCAAAATGCCGACCAGATCGGTGGCGGCCTCCGGGTCATAGTTGCCCGGAATGACGTCGGTGAAGCTGCTTCCGGGGTCTATGTCGCTCGCAAGACTAAAAAAAGCGAGGTTCCCTACCCCCCCTGCGTTCTCGCGGACCCACCGCGTGGTGGCGAATTGATCGGACTCGTCATCGTCGGCCGGGTGAGGGCCTCGAAGGGCGCCCGTGGCGGTGTCGCCGGCCTTGTTGAGGTATCTCGCATCCGCATCGGCCTGGGTGGGCCGCGCGGCGATCAGCCCCATGACGGTCGCGCTGAAGTCGGGGTCGTCGCCCAGCGCCGCCGCCAGCTCGTTGAGGGTGTCCAGGGCGCCGGGGGCGGAGTCGAGCACGTCGTCCACCGCGGCGGCGATCAGCGCGTTCACGGCCGTCACTTCGTGCGGCAGCAGCCCGCTCACGAATTGGAACCCGTTGCCGGCCGCCGTCACCGCCAGCTTGAAGAGGGCGGCGTTGACGTAGGAGTTCGGCCCGTCCGTGAGGTCGAGAAGGGTGGCGACCGCGCCCACCGTCACGTCGGGCGCGACGGTGACCGTGACCTCGGCCTCGGAGCGCACGATGGCGACGGTCGCCGCAACGATGGTGCGCAGGTCCGCCGGCTTGTTGATGAAGACGGTGCCGTCGTCGGTCCAGTAGGCGAGCAGGAACTCGGGGTCGGCGTCGATCTGCGCGACCAGCCCCATCTCGGTGACGGCGTAGGCGGTCGGCGTCTCGAACGTCGCCCGCAGCGCGAGCTGGCCCGAGACCTCGGCGGAGCCTTCGACGCTCTCGATGTCGCGCTGGTCGCGGAGCGCCGTCAGCGCGTCGTCGTCCTCGCCGCCCATGCCGCTGCCGGCGCCGAGCGCGAGCTTCGTGAGCCGCACCGCCCGGGTACCGCTATTGGTGGCGTCGAGGATGGCGGCCCGGCCGGCGTCGGTAAGCCGCAGGCTCGTCGTCATGTGTCCCCCCTCATGCCGCGTCTCTGAAAACAGCCGTCGCGCGCAGGGTGTTGTCCGCCGCGTAGGCGGCTCTGAAGTCCGTCACCCACTGATCCAAGCCACCGGCGTACGTGGTTCCGGATGCGCCGGGCTCCCAGACGTAAACCTCCTGATCGTCCCGCATGGCTGCGTCCGGATGGTCGGGGCCCACCGAAGCCAGATCGTCCAGGCCGGGAACCTCGATCGTGAGCGCCCGGCTGCTCTGCTCCCACGCGTCGCTCAGGTCGTCGAAGTTCCCGCCGGGATTGCCCGAGGCCGTAACGCCAACCCGCAGCTGGAACCTGCCGTTAACCGGGTTGACCTGTAGGCGCTGGGCCACCCTGGCGGCTCCTTGCGTGCCGGACAGGGGCGACAGATCGGCGAGGCCGTCCGTCGTGTCCTCCCAGCGTACATGAGTGCCGTTGAAGATCGCGTGGACCGGTAGGACGGCGCGCACCTCGGTGAAGCCCGCGTCCACCTGGATGTCCACCGTGTCGGTATCCGTGGCGCCGTCGTCGTCGGTCGTCTCCAGCTCGAAGGTCAGCGTCTGGGATGCGCCCGTGGTCGGCGCGGTGAAGGTGGGCTGCGACGCGGCGGGATCGCTCAGCGCGACGTCGTCGCCCGCCGTCTGGGTCCAGGCGTAGCTCGCGATGGAGCCGTCCGGGTCGTCCGAGCCGGTGCCGTCGAGGGTGACGGTGTCGCCCGCCGCGATCCCGGCCTGGTCCGGCCCGGCATTCGCTGTCGGCGCCTGGTTGGGGGGCGCCGCCATGGCTTCGTCGATCGTGAGGCGCGCCAATCGGGGTGCGAGGGCGGTGGCGCCCGCGCCGGCGGCGACACCGACGGCGAGGCTGGCGCCGGCGCTGGCTGTGAGGGTCACATGCACCGTGCCGCGCCTCACCCGGTCGATCACCTCGCGCAGGCGGGCCTCCGAAGAGAGGCTGATGTCGCCGAGGTTCAGGACCTCGACGGACAGCGTGAAGGCCTCGCCGCCGGGGCGCTCCACGATCTCGTAGACGGCGCCGATGCTGTCCAGCGCCCGCTTCAGGCCTGCGGGCGTGCCCTTGAGCCGGTGCTGGGCGTAGGAATCGGCGATGGCGGCCCGCTGCAGCGCGGGGGGCCAGTCCGGATCCCAGATGTCGACGGAGAGCGCCCACGCCAGCGCCGGCAGCCACTCGACCGGAATGCGGGCGGCATCCCAGGCCGTTTCCGGCAGGGAGGCGGGAAGGGCGGCGATCCGGGTCGCGGAGAGATCGTCCAGGCCGCGCTCGACCTCGCTCGCCGCGCGGGGCGCGATCCCGGTCATGCGGGAGCCACCGTAAGCGTGCCGGCCTTGGGCGCGACGCTGTCCATGCCGGCGATACTGTCGACCTCCGCGCTCGTGTCGTCGTTGGTGATGACGATCGCGGCGGCCGTCACCTGCGCCGGGTCGACGGCGGCGCCGGCGATCAGCTCCTTGGTGAGCGCGCCGCCGAGGACGTCGACGTCGCGGGAGAGATCGGCGAGGCCCTGGCGGGCGGCGGCGAGAACCGTCGCCGAGTCCGGCTCGGCGCGCAGCGTGAGCGTCACCGTCACGCTGTAATTCGTCCGCGTGCAGGCGCTGACTGTTATGGTGTCCGTCTGCTGGCGGTTCTCGTCGGCGGTCACGACGTCGCTCACGGAGTCCAGGAGCGCCGCCGTGGGGATGCCGTCGGCGTAGATCGGATCGCCCTGCGCGTCCACCAGCGCCTCGTTGGCGAGGATGTAGATCGTGCCGTCGCCGGGCGACGGCGATGTAAACCTGGCGTCGGCGACGCCGGTAACCCCTCGGGCGACCGATTCGTACCAGGGGCCGGAGAGGCCGACGGCATAGCGTTCGGGCGCCGCCGCGAGGCGCTGACGATACGCGTCGCCTCCCTCGGCCTCGAGGCGCTCGAGGAGGTAGTAGGTGATGCCGATGTGATCCAGGTTCTCGCCTTCCGCATAGGCGAGCGAGGCCTGGGCGAGGCCGTCCGCGATGTCCTGGCGGAACATCGCCTCGCGGGCGGCGAAGAGGCGGCTGAGCCGCCAGGCCGGATCGGAGCCGTCGACGGTGAGTGTCCAGTCGTATTCGTTGGCGAGCCAGTCCAGGATCTCCGCGTGCACCTGGTCGACGGTGAGCTGCAGGCCCTCGACCGTGGGCCGGCTGAGCCGGGAGAGGTCGATGCCGGTGGTCATGCCTCGGCCTCCGGCGCCCACACCAGGCCGCCGGCATCGCCGTCGAGGCCCTGGACGGCGACGAGCGGCGCGGCCGCGCCGGTCTCGCGGTCGAGGGTGTAGAGCATGGCGCTCTCGCGCAGCATGAGCAGGCGCCGGGCGTCCCAGGCGAGCTCGCCGCCGCCGTCCAGATCCTGGCCGAAGCGGTGGGAGGTGCCCGCCCGGATGGCGTGGCCGAGGCGCGCGTCCAGCCGGTGCAGGGCGTCGTTGATGCCGCCCGCCATCCAGAGCCGCCAGCCGTCCCAGGCCAGGCCGTCGGGCTGGTGCTCGCCGATGCCGAAGCGGTCGACGTCGTGGACGCGGGATGCCCGCCCGGTCACCCGGTCGACCTGCCAGAGGGCGTCCAGGTCGTCGCCGAGCATCAGCAGGCGCCAGGCGGCCCAGGTCATCGCTTCGGGCTGGCTCTCGCCGACGCCGAAGTCGTCGGGGCCGGGCACGCGCACCGCCGTGCCGTCGGCCCGGTTCACCTGGTAGAGGCGGCCGGGCGTCGCGGCGGTCATCCACATCAGCCGGCCGTCCCAGGCGAGCGAGGTGGGCGCGATCGCGGCGTCGAGGCCGTAGTCCTCGGCGCTGCCCACCCGCGCGGTCGCGCCGGTCGTGACGTCGATGGTGTGCAGCCCCACGGGCGTGGCGGTGTAGAGCGTGCTGGCGACGGGCGGCGCCTGGGCGAGCGCCTGGCGCAGGCCGATCTCGCCGACACTGCCGTCGGGCGCGATCCAGTCGGCGAAGACCTCGATCTCGACGCGGTCAGGGTTGTCGCCGTCCTGGTGGAGCCGCACCTCCCGCAGCCGAATATCGGCCAGGCCGTTGGGCGGGTGCGCCACGGTCTCGGCGACGTTGGCGTAGACCCGGGCCTCGAAGCCGCTGTCGACGTTCCGGTCGACCAGGTCGTCCAGCAGCGAGCCGTAGTCGCGCAGCCAGGGATAGGTGCCGCGGCGGATGCGGAGCGCGTCCGCGAGCCGCTGCCTGGCGCTCTCGGCGCCATCCAGGATGCGGGCGCCGTCCCGGCTCATGACCTGGACCACGATCAGCCCCTCACTCTATCGTCGACGCCGCGCTCGCCGTAGCGGCGTGGCCGCAGGTCGCGGGGTCGCCCTCCAGCGTGATCGGGATGCCGTTGATGGTGCTCGCCGGGCTCGCGGTCGTGGTCGCCGCGCAGTGGGCGGGATCCTGAGGGCAGGGCGGATGACCGGCCACGGAATCGCCCCTCACCGCTATCGGGCGGCCGTTTATGGTGGAGGCGACCCCTTGCGAGTTGCCGATGAGGCCGCCGGCCGTGTCGAGGGTGGCGAGGGCGATCCGCGCCATCACCGCACCACGTGCGTGTCGTTGGCCGCCCGGAGCGTGATCGTCGTCGGCGACGCGATCGTCACGGCGTCCTCGGTCATGGTCAGGCGCGTGCCGCCGTCGCCGACCGCGATGACGTGGCGCGCGGCCTCGGAGTCCGGAGGGACGAAGTCGGTGTTGTAGAGCCCCCGCAGCACGAAGGCCGAGAAGTCCTCGCCGCCGGGCGAGAGCACGGCGCAGCCCTCGCCCTCGGTCATGGGCGTCCACTCGCGGACCACGCCGGCCGCCAGCACGAACACCGGCAGCGGGTCCGTGAGCACGGGGCCGCCGCCCTCGCCCGGCCCGATATCGACGCGCACGCGGTAGGGGTCGAGCGTCACCTCGGCCGCCTTGCCGACGCGGAAGAGGGCGTTCACGCGCCGTTCAAGGGCCGATAAACGCAGCAGAACCTCCCGGTACGCCTCGCTATCCACCGGCGCCCCCCCTACGGCCGCACCGTGACGTCGACGGTGTCCCTGGCGAAGCAGCCGGCGTCGTCGATGACGGTGACCTCGAAGGTGAGCGTCTCTTCGGCCGCAGGCGAGGGCGCCATGAAGCTGGGCATGACGGCCGCATTGTCGTCGAGGTCGACGACGCTCCCCCCGGTCTGCCTCCAGATGAAGCAGATGATCGGGCGCTCCGGGTCGGCCGGCGCCGAGGCCGACGCGTCGAGCGTGACCATATCGCCCGCGGCCACGGCCTGGTCGACGCCGGCGTCCGCCGAGGGCGGCGGCCACTTCGGCCCGCCTGCCCCGACGAGGCCTCGCGCGCGCACCGTCTCCGGCAGTGCGGGCTCCGGATGCTCGGGCGCAAGCTCGACCGTGCGCCCGCCGAAGAGAGCGAAGGCGCTCATGCCGGCCTCGTAGAGCGTCTTCGCGTAGAGGTTGGTGCCCCGGATATCCTCGAGCGCGGCGCCGATCAGCACGGGCACGGCCGCCTCGGCGAAGCCCAGGACCTGGCTGGCCCGCTTCGTGGCGGACGGGTCGGCCGAGACGAAGGTGACGGCGACATCGATGCGGACCTGCGGCGTCGGTGGCGGCAACGCCTCGCCCCGCTGCAGCTGGCGCGGGTGGAAGCCCTGCTGGCCCCGGTGCACCAGCGAGAGGCCGGCGAGCGAGACCAGCGCCGCCGGCGTCTGAAACGAGTGCCGCTTGGGCGACGCCAGGACGTCCCAGGCACCGTCCCAGATCTCCACCGCCTTAAGGTTGCTCAGGGGCGCGGCCTCGGCCTCGCGCAGGCGCGCGGCGAGCTGTTCGTCGAGGACGGCCCGAATGTTCACGCGCGGCCTCCCAGGTGCTGGTCGAGCCAGGCCTCGACCACGTCCTCCGCCATGCGCACCTCGTCCTCGCCCCAGCCGGCATAGGGGCGCGCCGGGATGGTGACCGACTTCGCGGTGACCGTCTCCTCGCCCAGCATGAACTGCAGCGCCTCGGCGTTCCTCGGCTCGATGGTGGCGCCGAGCTGGTGGGGGCGGGCATAGACCAGGTTCGAGCCCCATTCGGCCGAGTCGGCCGACGCCTGTGTGGCGAGGGAGTCGACGAGCCCGCCCTCGCGGTTCAGCGGGGGGAACGGGTTGACGTACTCGGGATGGCGCGCCGGCCAGTCGCTGCCGTCCGGCGCCGGCCCGCCCCCCCCCCCGCGCGCCCCCGCCGCGCCCCCGCCGGCCCCCCCGCCGCCCCCCACTAGCGGCGCCGGGGGCGCGGCCGCTGCGGGCCCCCCCCGGCGCGCCCG
>JAPPKP010000032.1 GCA_028819955.1 Rhodospirillaceae bacterium
GATTAGGTCTTTGGTGCAGAAGAACTTTCTCACGTGCAGAGCCCCGATGCACCCCATACTCGTGAGAAATCCGGGCTAGCCCCGCCGCGGGCGATCCCCCGCTTAGTTCGGCCGCCAGTCGAAGGGCGCGTAGTGGCCGTTGTGGCCGCCCGCCGCATCGTCCCAGTCGATGCCGAAGGCGTGCAGGTGGCTGTGGCTCCCGATGGCGAGGTGCAGGCGCTTGTTGGCGGGATGTCCGGTGTTGTCGATCATGATGGTCTCGGAGGGATCGGGCAGGCTGGGCACGCCCTCGGCGCCATGGCTGAGCAGATCGCCGGCGGTGATCGAGAAGCCCATCTCCCGCCGCTCGATCTTGATCGGTGCCCGCTCCACGCCGGCGAAGGTGCCGATGAGCGGCGCCATCAGCGCCATCGGGCCGCCCTCGTCGCCGGAGCAGATGCGGCCGATGGCATCCACCTGCGCATCGCTCGCCCCCTCGTCGATGATGAGGCCGACGGTCCAGTTGCCGTCGCCCATGGGGCCTTCCACCATCGCCGCGGTGACGAAGGCGACGCCGTCGAGGCGGGTGTCGCCGTAGTGCCCCTCCGCGATGTCCAGCACGATCGCGACCTCGCAGACGCCGTCGGTCGGCATCGCGGTCATGTTGGTGAAGATGCAGGGGCAGAGGTAGTCGCAGCTGCAGGTCTCGAAGTAGTCGCCCTTGATGTGCCAGTCAGCCCCGCTCATGGCCTTGCCCTCCATCGCTCCGCCGCATCACCATAGCACGACCCAGGCGGGCCGCGGTCAGAGAAGACCGAGGGCACGAAGCTCGGCCGCCATGTCCGGCGGAAAGGAGTCCTCGGGAATCTCGACCGTTCCCACCGGGCCGAGGTCGCGCGGCGCGTTGGCCGATTCCAGGTAACGCCAGCCCTGGTGCGGGCGCCGGTGCACCGGGTCGGTCGCAATCAATTCGGGATCGAGCACGATGGCGCACTTGGGTTTTCCGCCCGCCTTCGTCTCGTGCCGGTCGAAGGCCAGGATGCGCTGGCGCACCCGGATGCGGTGCCGAACGACCCAGTACATGGAGCCGCCGGCCAGGATCTCATCGGCCCGGCGTGGCCGGAAGCGGGTGACGTGGATCAGGCGGCCCAGTCGCTCCAGCCGCGCCGCCTGCACCGCGCGCAGGTGGTCGACGCCATCGATGCCGACGGCGAGCTTCAGCAGGTTGAGTGCCACCGCACCTTCGGGCTCAGGCCCACCATCGGGGCGACCGCTTCTCCAGAAAGGCGGCGATGCCCTCCTTCCCGTCCTCGGACGCGCGCGCGTCGGCGATGCGGCGCGCGACGTCGTCGGCCAGCGCATCGTCGATCGGCCGGCCCGAGACCGCGTCGACCAGCGCCTTCACCCGGCGCTGCGCGTCGGGCGAGCTGCGCAGCAGAGTTCGGACGACCTCTTCGCCCCGGTCTTCCAGGGCCTTGGCAGGCACCACCTCGTGCACCAGCCCGATCCGGAACGCGGTTGCCGCGTCGAAGCGCTCGCCGGTGAGCATGAAGCGCCGGCTATGGGAGTCGCCGATCGCGCGGACCACGAACGGGCTGATCACCGCGGGAATCAGCCCGAGGCGCACCTCGGTCAGCGCGAAGCTCACCCCTTCGGCCGCGATAGCGATGTCGCAGGCGCTGACCAGCCCGACGCCGCCGCCATAGGCAGGCCCCTGAACCAACGCGACAGTCGGCTTGGGCATGCCAGCCAGCACCATGAGCAGGCGCGCAAGCGCGCCGGCGTCGGCAATGTTCTCCGCTTGGGAGAAGCCCGCAGCCTTCTTCATGTGCGCGAGATCGGCACCGGCGCAGAAGGACTTGCCGCGGCCGGCGAGGACCACCACGCGCACGTCCTTGCGGCCGCCCAGGTACTCGAACGTCCGCGTGAGCTCGGCGACCAGCGCGTCATCGAAGGCGTTGTGCGCCTTGGGCCGGTTGAGCGTGACCGTGGCGACAACGCCCTCCATCCCCACCAGCACGGTGTCGTCGGCCATCGCCCTGCGCTCCTCGCTACATCCTGAAGACGCCGAAGTGCGTCGCCTCGGCCGGCCGGCCCGCGACGATACCTAACGTCCGCGCCAGCACCTGCCGTGTCTCCGCCGGGTCGATCACCCCGTCGTGCCAGAGCCGGGCTGCGGCGTAGTAGGGATTCC
>JAPPKP010000353.1 GCA_028819955.1 Rhodospirillaceae bacterium
CCCGTCGCGAACCGCGAGGAAGCCGCCAGCCAGCACCCGGTCGGGGAGCACGAGGTCGCCTCGGACCACGAGGTCGTACATGCGCGGTCTCCCCGGTGCTTCGTCCCTAGTGCCCCGGCACGTCGTAGTAGTCGCCGGCGTCCTCGACGTAGATGTGCCGCTCGATGGCGAGCCCGGTCGCGCCGTCCAGCGTGCCCGCGGTGATCGAGACGCGACCCTCGCCCGCCGGCTCCCAGAACAGGTTGCCGCCGCAGCGGTTGCAGAACCCGCGCCGCGCGCTCTCCGAGGAGTGGAACCAGACCAGGGTCTCATCGGACTCCAGCGCGAAGCGCGCCAGCGGCACCGAGGTCATGGCGGCAAAGTGGCCGGAGGTCTTGCGGCACTGCGTGCAGTGGCAGGCGATGACCGGGCGCAGCGGGCCGCCCGCCCGGTATCTCACGCCGCCGCAGAGGCAGCCGCCGGTGTGAATCTCCGTCATCTCTCGCTTCGCATGCGGGCCCTCAAGCGGCGAGCCTGGCGATTGCGGCCGCGAGCACCGCGGCGCCCGCGCCGAAGTCGTCGAGCGTCATCGCCTCGTCCGGGTTGTGACTGCCGTGGGCGTTGCGCACCAGCACCATCGCGGCCGGAATTCCCGCGCGCTGGAAGACCGCGGCATCGTGGCCCACGGTTGCGAAGCGCCGGGTCGGAATGTCCAGCGCCGCCGCCGATTCTTCGAGCACGGCGCGGAGCGACTCATCCAGCGGCGCCGGGGCAGCGCTGACGCATTCACCGAGCTCGAACGCAACCCGACGGCGCGCGCCGATCTCGGCGACGCGGGCCTCGACCTCGGCCCGGCAGGCGTCGAGAAAAGCCTGGCTCGTGCCGCCAAAGTTGAGGGTGAAGTCGCAGCAGCCGGGCACCTTCGTCATGGCGTGGTGGGCGCCGTCGGTGAAGAGCTTGCCGACGGTGAACACCGTGTCGGGCTCGCCGCTCTCCTCCCGCGCGATCCAGAACGCCTCCAGCCCCTGAACCAGCTCGGCCGCGGCCAGCACCGCATCCTGCCGGTGGTTGCGGGGCGTGGCGCCGGAGTGGTCGTAGCGGCCGTGGCAGCGCGCGCCCGGCCAGCGCAAGTTGCCGCGAATGACAGTGGGAATTGCCACCTGCGCGCCCTCCGCCACCAGCACCGGCCCCTGCTCGATGTGAAGCTCGAGGAAGGCGCAGGCGTTGGCGGGCGAGAGGCGGGGCGCGGCCTCGTGCCGGAGCGCGTCGGCATCGAGGCCCAAGGCCGCCATGTGCTCCGCCAGCGTGCGCCCGGTGTCCGAGCGGTGCAGCGAATCCAGATGCTCGTGGGAGAGCGAGCCCAGAGCGAGGCGGGCGCCGATGAAGGGGATGCCGAACCAGACGCTCTCCTCCGCGCGCGTGGCGATGGCGCTTACGTCGCGGCCCGGCTGCCAGCCGATATCGCAGAACGCGGCAAGCGCCACGAGGCCGGCGACCGCGCCCGCGAGCCCGTCGTAGTGCCCGCCGGTCGGTACGGAATCCGTGTGCGAGCCGGTGAGGACGGCGGGCGCGCGCCGGTCGCGGCCGGGCAGCGTGCAATAGAGGTTGCCCGCGTGGTCGTAGGCGGTCTCTAGCCCCAACAGGCGCGCGACGTGTGCAATGCGGTCACTGGCGAATTGGTCTTCCGTGCTCCAGGCTGGGCGGGTCACGCCGGCCTCCGCAGCGCTGGCCGAGCGGATTTCGTCGAAGAGCGCCTCCGCCAGCGGTAACCGCGCGTCCACGGCCGCGCGCAACGCCCGCGCGTCCGCGACTGTGCGCAACGCCTCCGCGTTCACGGCGCGAAGACCTCCAGGATCTCGTCGTAGTTGCGGCTGAGCGGAATCAGAATCAGCTGATCGAGACCGGTGTCGAGCCAGCGTTGAGCGCTGGCCACGCACTCGTCCGGGGTGCCGTAGGCGATCAGCTCGCCCACCAGGGCATCGTCGACCAGCGCCATGGCATCCTCGATGCCGCCGGGCCTGGGCGGCCAGCCGCCCATGACGCGCGAAATCTCGGCGACCCGATCCTCCGGAATCTCCCAGGCCTTGGCGAAGTGCGGCTGCTGGCCCAGGTACTGGGTCACGACGCGCTTGGCGTCGTAGAGGGCCTTGCCGCGGTCGGCGTCCATCGAGATGTTGACGAGCTGCAGC
>JAPPKP010000379.1 GCA_028819955.1 Rhodospirillaceae bacterium
ACGTTCTTGCTGTAGCGGCCGACGGCGGAGCGGGAGCAGTCCTCGCCCCCCGCCCTGATGCGTGCGGTGATCTCGTCGATGGTTGCGCCGTCCGCGATGGCCTGATCCACGGCCTCGCGGAGTGTGGCCGGCAGGCGGTCGATCGAGGAGCGCCCGCCGGTTCCGTTGGATCGGTTCTGGTTTTGCATGCGGCGATGCTGCCGCAGCCGCCCGACCCCGTGAACCGCACCATGGTGCGGGGCGGTCTCTCCGGGTTCAGTCGAACGCGACGTATCCGTGGTTCGCGACGACCGCCATGTCGGCGGGGCCTTCCTGCTCGCAGAATACGATAAGATTGTTCGACGATGTCTCGCGGGCGCTGGGGACCAGCAGGCCGTCGGCCCCGAGGAACGCACAAGCCTCGGCGATTTCCTGGGAACGCGGATACTCCCGCTCCCGCTCCACGTAGCTCAGCTGGCCGAACGAGCCGACGTCGAACCCGATGGACGCCAGCGCCTCAAGGCCGGGGAAGCGCACGACCGCGCGCAGGGAAACCCTCAGCTCGAACAGCCGGTATCGAACCTTGGAGGGCGGCAGAGGCTGACCTTGATAGAGATGGAAGCGTCGCTCCGCGCCAGCCGCGGTCTTCGTCTCCGACGTGTAGAGAACGTCCAGCGTTCCGTCGTCCCAGCGCCCACCGGCCCGCCAACAGGCCAGCGGATCGCGCCCTTCGCGGACCGAACGCCACACCCTGCCCGCGTAGGGAGCCCGTTCGCATTGCTCCAGTGCGTCGAGCAGCCGTTGATCGCGGATGCGGCGGACGCTCTCGACCATGACCGGTCAGGATACGTTCAGATGTAGGCGTCCGCGTCGAGGCGGTCGAGAATGGCGATGACCTCTTCGGTCCGCTCGTCATGGATCAGGTCGATCGCCCTCTGGCCCTCCAGCTGCGGATGGCGCGCATAGAGCCACGCGCGCACCTCTTCGTGGCCGTAGTACTCGCTCAAGCGCATGACCACGTATGACAGATCGGACATGATGAGTTGGGTCTTCGGATGCGGCGATTTCTGGCCGCTCCCCCAGCGCGAAACGGTGGCCTTGGAGACACCGGTGAAATTGGCGATGTCGGTTCCCTTCAACCCGCCGTCTCTTTGTAGCCGAGCGATGAATTGCACGACCGGTCTTGCTGCTGCGTCTGTCATGCCGAACTCCGATCGGGCGGTGCTTCGGGAACCTGTCGCGTCTTCAAGGACGGCGAAAGCGGGGGTGTCTCCCACGTTTCTGTTTCAGAGGATATAAGACAAGAAACTTAAATATCAATACTTGTCCGATGTGCCCGATCAGGTGCGTCGTATCGGTCTGCGTGCAGCGCACCGCAGCATGGTTCGAGTCAAGGGTCCGCGTTCACGAATGGATTGACGATGCGGAGGCCGTCGATCTCCTGGCCATGCTGCAGGTCTTCGGTGAAGAGGATCTTCGCCCCGGCGTTGCGGGCCGTCTCGACGATCAGCGAGTCCCAATACGACAAGAGCGACGACCGGCTGCGGCTCACGGCAGCCAGAACCAGTTCTGCCGTAACGGATTGGACATCGAACCGCGAGAAGTCCTCTACCGCCCGTGCCGCTGCATCCTGGGGCAACGGTTGTTCCAACTTGCGGGCCACGTTCACGTAGAACTCGCCGAGGACCTGGGTGCTCAGGACAATTCGATCCCTCTCCTCATCCAAAAGTGCCTGCGCACGAGCCTGCTTACTGGGTGAATCGTTGTCGAACAGGTAGATCAGAACGTTCGTGTCCACGAAGCACCGCTCAACGCTCATGCAGCTCGTCCCGGCTCCAGACGGCAGCGCCGCGCCGCGAGCGGGACGCGCGCGAGAGCGCAAGTAACCGTTCGCAGGCCTCGTCGCGCTGGCGATCGGCGCCGGCGTAGGTTGCGAGGTAAGCCCGGACCACGGCGTTGACGGAGGTGTTCTCTTCTATCGCCCGGATGCGGGCACGCTTGAGCACGTCGTCGTCGACCACGATGGTGAGGTTCATGGCATCGCCCTTCGCTACACGTAACCAGTGTAGCACGGAACTCGTGCAAACGCGAGGACTGTCATATCTTCCGCTCGTGCCCCGCCCAATACCGCTCGCGGACCTTGCGCTTGAGCACCTTGCCGACGCCGCTGCGGGGCAGCTCGT
>JAPPKP010000397.1 GCA_028819955.1 Rhodospirillaceae bacterium
AGGAAACCGGCATCACCTTCGTGTTCGTGACCCACGACCAGGAGGAAGCGCTCACGATGTCGGACCGCATCGCCGTGATGGCGGCGGGCGAGATCCGGCAGGTGGGCACGCCGCACGAGATCTACGAGGCGCCGATCGACCGCTTCGTGGCCGACTTCATCGGCGAGACCAACGTCCTCGACGTGACCGTGCAGCGGGGGCCGGACGGCGCCTGCACCTGCCGGCTGCCCAACGGCGCGGCGTTTCCCTGCCAGGCCGCCGGCACGCCGCGGGCGGACGGGTCCGCCGCGCACGTGCTGATCCGGCCCGAACGCCTCTCCCTCGAGCCCGAAGCCGCGTGCGATACCGGCCTCACCGGCGTGGTGGACCAGACCGTCTATCTCGGCACCGACATTCAGTACGGCGTCCGCCTGGACGGGGGGCCGGACGTCCTGGTGCGCACGCAGAATGTCGGCGCCGACGCGACGCCCTTCCGCATCGGAGACCGCGTCGGGCTCGCGATCGCACCCGGCGCCGCACGACTGCTGGTGGACCGATGACGGCCGAGCTCTCCAGCACGCGCGCGGTCTCCCGCACCTTCGCACCGGTGCGCACCGGGCTGCTGATCCCGACCTGGGTGATCATCGGCTTCTTCCTCGTGGCGCCGGTGCTGATGATGCTCGCCTACTCCTTCCTGACCAAGGAGTTCCGGGGCGGCGTGATCTGGGAGTTCTCGCTCGCGGCATACGACCAGTTCATCTTCGACCGCGGCCTCTTCGGCGACGAGCCGCCGCAGATCGAGTGGACCTACATCGTCATCTTCGTGCGCTCGATCATCCAGGCCGCTGTCGCCACGCTGCTCTGCCTCGTCATCGGCTTCCCGACCGCCTACTTCATCGCGACGCGCTCGCCCGCGACGCGCTCGATGTGGCTCTTCCTGGTGACCGTGCCCTACTGGGTGAACCTGCTCATCCGCACGGTGTCGATGAAGTTCCTGATTCGGGACAACGGGCCGCTCAACGAGGCACTGATGGGCTTGGGCGTGATCAGCGAGCCGATCGCGCTCATCAACACCGACTTTGCGGTGCAGCTCGGGCTCTTCTACTCGTACCTGCCCTTCATGGTGCTGCCGATCTATGCGTCGGTGGAGCGCTACGACTTCGCGCTCTCTGAAGCGGCGGCCGATCTCTATGCCAACCGCTGGACGATCCTGCGCCGGGTGATCCTGCCCATCGTGCGGCCGGGCATCGTGGCAGGCTGCATCCTGGTCTTCGTGCCGAGCCTGGGCGCGTTCCTCGCACCGGACCTGCTGGGCGGCGCCAAGAACTTCCTGATCGGCTCGCTCATCGAGGAGCAGTTCAAGGGCAATGCCGGAAATTGGCCCTTCGGCGCGGCCGCCTCGATGATCCTGCTCAGCCTCGTGCTCATCGTCCTCTTCGTCTATGCGCGCCGGCAGGCGCGGCGCAGCGCGAAACAGGCCTGAGATGCGGCACCGGATCAACATCAGGCGCTATCCCGGCTTCCTGCCGGTGACGATCCTCTGCCTGGTGGTGCTGTATGCGCCGCTTCTCGTGGTGATGGTCTACAGCTTCAACGATTCGCTCTCCATCACCCGCTGGGGCGGGTTCAGCTTCCGCTGGTACATGGACATCTTCACCGGGCCGGAATCGGCCACGTTCAAGGACGCGGCGTGGAACTCGCTCACCATCGCGCTCTGCGCGGCGACGGCCAGCACCACAATCGCCACCGCCGCCGCCGTCGCCATGGTCCGGGGCGGAGCTTTCAAAGGGAAGGCGCTGAACCTCGCGCTGATCAGCATGCCGATCATGGTGCCGGAGATCGTCACCGCCGTGGCGACGCTGGTGTTCTTCAGCGCCATCGGCTTCACGCTCGGCTATCTGTCGATCCTCGTCGCGCATATCGTCTTCTGTATTCCCTTTGCGTATCTGCCGATTGCTGCCCGCCTGCAGGGCATCGACGGCAGTTACGAGGAGGCCGCGCAGGACTTGTACGCGAGCCGGCTTCAGGCGTTTCTGCGCGTTCTCATGCCATTGATGGCGCCCGGCATTCTTGCGGGCTTTCTGCTGGCATTCATCATCTCGCTGGACGACTTCATCATCACCAACTTCATCAAGGGCGCCGGTATCGAAACCCTGCCCACGGCGA
>JAPPKP010000040.1 GCA_028819955.1 Rhodospirillaceae bacterium
GGTGTTCGACGACGGCCACCACAAGTTCGCCCTCGCCTGGCACTTCATGGGCGAGGCGGAAGAGGTCCACGCCTTCATCGGCGATACCCGAACGGCGGACCACCGGGAGCGGCTGGATGCGCCCTCGATCGTGTCGTTCCGCTTTCCCGGCAACCGCATCGGCAACCTGGAGATCGTCCATTCCCCGGAGCTCGAGATTGCAACCCGGCACTATGCCCAGGACGACCGGGTGGAGATCACCGGCAGCAAGGGCGTGATCTGGGTGAACGGCGGCCACGGGCGGCTCGGCGACACGGCGCCGGTCGCGCTCTACCGGGACGGCGCCCTCACCGAGTTCCGCGACGTGGCGACCGGCTGGGAGCAGAGCTTCGTTCTCTCCACCCGCCACTTTCTGGAGGTGCTGTCGCAGGGCGGGCGACCGGTGCTGACCGCGCGCGAGGGCCGGCAAGTGCTGCGCTTCGCGCTCGCCGCCCTGGAGTCCGCCCGGCTGGGCAGGCCGGTGACGGTCGGTAGCGAGGGGGGACCGGGCGCCTGACGAACAGCGCTGGCACACCCGGACTGCTGGCGTCCTGCCTTTTGTGACGCGGCCCTCAGACGCATCGAGCGTCGCGAGGCTGCCGGTATTCTCCTCGGGTACGATCGTCATAGACTTGAAGGTCATCCGGGAAGTGTCGGCTCGATTGTCCGGTCGTGTGACGGAACCTTCCCGGCAACGCTCGAGGCATCGGAGGCGCACGATGATGAGGCTCTTGTTCATTGCGGTTCTGGCCCTGGGACTCGCGGCTCCGGCGGCCGGGGCTCTGGCCCATCACGGCTGGTCGTGGACGACTGGCGGCAACATCGATCTGACCGGCATCATCAAGACCGTCCGCCTGGGGAATCCCCACGGCATCCTGAAGATCGACGTGGAAGGCGATGAGTGGACCGCCGAGGTCGGTCAGCCCTGGCGCAACGAACGCGCCGGCCTCAAGGACGGCGATCTGGCCGAAGGGGTGGAAATCCGGGTGATCGGCGAGCCGTCCGCCGATCTGTCGGATAGGCGGGTCAAGGTGGAACGGCTGTTCCTGGGCGAACGGGAGTACGTCCTTTACCCCGAGCGCGATTGAGACCTTGGAGGCCCTGTTCGCGGCGCTGGAGGGGACGGGACTCGCGCAGGCCCTGCGGAGCTCCCGCTGGGGCTATGCCGCCCTCAACGCCGCGCACGTCTTCGCAATCGCCTTGCTGATCGGGTCCGTCGTCCCGCTCAATCTGCGGCTTCTTGGCGCGTGGCGCGGTATCTCTCGCGAAGCGGTGGTGCGGGTGCTCGCGCCCGTTGCGGCGAGCGGGCTGACCCTCGCCCTGATTACGGGGCCGCTGCTGTTCTCGATCCGGGCGCAGGAATACAGCGGCGTCGGCTTCCTGCAGCTCAAGCTGGCCTTCATCGCAGTCGGCGTCCTGTCGACGCTGGTTCTGTGCTGGTCCCATGGGTTCCTGCTCAAGGACGCCCCGCGCGCCCGCCTGGCCGGTCATGCTGTCCTCTCCACGGTTTGCTGGCTGGGAGCGCTCGTCTGTGGGCGATTGATCGCGTTCGCGGGGGATTGAGGCCGCTATCGTTCGGCCATCATGAACGTCTCAATTCCATGCAACCGAGCATGGCGGTGACTGGACCCTATCGGCACAGGACGTTGCCGGTTTCCTCTGCGAGTTCATGAAGCGATTCTCTTTCCGTCAGCGTTTCGAGAAAGGCGACGAGGTCGGCCTGTTCGCGCACGCTCAGGTCCAGGCGGCGCAGAATCCGCTCGCCTCCGGCGTGCAGTCGTTCCTCGTCGAGCGTCGAATAGTGGTGCGCGACGTCGGCGAGCGTCGCGAGGCTGCCGGCATGCATGTAGGGCGCGGTGAGCGCCACGTTGCGCAGGCCCGGCACCCGGAACTCGCCGAAGTTGCTTTGGCGCAGGTCGACATAGCGGGTCTTGGCGGCAGTGGAGCGCCCTGCATCGTCGTTGAAGCGGCCCAGCAGGGTGTATGGGCTCTGGCGCAGCTTGCGGATGCCGCCATGCCGGCCGGGATCGACCCGGCCGGGTTCGACGAAATGCGGCACACCGGCATCGGCGAACTCGCCGTTGGTGAAGGCCGGGCCGAAATGGCAGAAGGCG
>JAPPKP010000249.1 GCA_028819955.1 Rhodospirillaceae bacterium
AACCTGTCACCCATCTATCCGGTCCAATCCGTTACCTATCTATCCGGTCTGTACCGACCAGCGCCCCCTCCCCTCTTCCCCTATCCATGACGGTGTCTCGGCAGACGACGATATTGACGCGCGTGCCATGCACGTGGAACGTCGGAGCGCCGTCTAACGCCGAGTCGGAGTCGCTCGGCCCGCTGCACGAGGGGAATTGGGATGAGAGCAATTCATTCAGCCGTGGCCGGGAGCGCCTTCGCGGCTCTGGTACTGGTGTCCCCCCCGAGCCACGCCGAGCAAGCCGGTCTCTACTTCGGTGCCGACGTCGGGCTGTTCGATTTCGATCTGCCCGGCGAGCTGTCGCAGCTTGAAGGTTGCAATGGCGGCAGTCGCTGCGAGTTCAAGTCCCCCACCTACGACGACACGAACTTTCGCATCAGCGGCGTCGTGGGCATGGGACTCACCGAGATGCTCCGGGCCGAGGCCGAGGTCTTCTTCGACATCGACACCGCTTCGGGCAGCGAGAGCCAGGAGAGCGGGTTAAGCGCTTCGGTTTCCGGCGATGTCCGCACTTATGGCGTGATGCTGAACTCCTGGGTGGATCTCGGAGCCGGCACCACCTGGGGCATCTACGCCGGCGGCGGGGCCGGAATGCTGTTTGCCGACACCAGCCACCGAATCCTCGATAGAGCGCAGAACGCTCTCGAGGGCAGCGGCGACGAGACGGACACGGAATTTGCCTATCAGCTGGGCTTGGGCGTTCACTTCCAGGGCTGGCATGTGGGCTACCGCTTCCTCAAGACCGGCGATCTCAACGACTACGGCGAAATCACCCAGCACGTTCTGTTGGCTGGCCTACGCATGTGGTGAGGCCGCGCGCCCCAATTCGACTCAAGAGCCATCGACGCGATTGAGCGCCGCGGCTATTCTCCCGCCCGCTCGGATTGGGGTAAACGCGCCCATGCGCATCGTTCGGCACTGGCAGTCAACACCCGCAGAGGCGCGGGGCGCGGTAGTCGCCGTCGGCAATTTCGACGGCGTCCACCTGGGCCATCGTGCGGTCATCGAGGAGGGCCGGCGCATCGCCCGTTCCCTCGGCGCGCCGCTCGCCGTGCTCACCTTCGAGCCGCACCCTCGCCAGGTGCTCGCGGCGCCGGCGGAGCCGTTCAGGCTCACGCCCTTTAGGGTCAAGGCCCGCCACCTCGCAGCACTTGGTGTGGATATTCTCTTCGTCGCGCGCTTCGATCGCGCTTTCGCGGCGCGTGAGCCCGCGTCGTTCGTTGCGGACGTGGTGGCGGCGGGCATCGGCGCGCGCCACGTCGTGGTCGGCCACGACTTCGCCTTCGGCCGCGGGCGTGCCGGCACGGTCGCCCTGCTCACCGAGGTGGGCGGCTCGCTCGGGGTCGGCGTGACCAGCATCGAGGCCGCCGGCACCGGCACGACGATCCATTCGGCGAGCCGTGCCCGGAGCCTGCTGGCGGACGGAGACGTCGCCGCGCTGCCCGAGGTGCTCGGTCGCTATTGGGAGATCGACGGGCACGTGATCACGGGCGATCGTCGCGGCCGGACCATCGGCTTCCCCACCGCCAATCTGCGCTGCGCCGGCATCCTGCATCCCGCGCGTGGGGTCTACGCGCTCTGGGCCCAGCCCGATGGCGGCGACGAACACTGGTACCCGGCGGTGGCCAATCTCGGCCGCCGACCGACCTTCGACAAGACGGAGGACCTGCTGGAGGTGCACATCTTCGATTACGCCGCCGATCTTTACGGCAGGCGCCTGCGCGCCGCCTTCGCCGACCGGGTACGGCCCGAGCGCCGCTTCGACGGCATCGAGGCGCTCAAGGCGCAGATCGCCGACGACTGCGACGCCGCCCGCGCCATCCTCACCCGCTTGCCTGCGCCGGACGCCGACGAGTCCGCCGCCCTGCCCCACCGCCAGGCCCGCTCATGACCGCCGACTACCGCGATACCGTCCTCATGCCGCGCACCGCCTTCCCGATGAAGGCGCGGTTGCCCGAACGCGAGCCGGCGATGGCCGCGCGCTGGGAGGAGATCG
Source organism: Rhodospirillaceae bacterium (assembly GCA_028819955.1). Next base: position 2,039 of record JAPPKP010000249.1, read on the forward strand.
GCCTCTACCGGCGCCTGCGCGAGGATTCGGCCGGGCAGCCCAAGTTCGTGCTGCACGACGGGCCGCCCTACGCCAACGGTCACCTTCACC
>JAPPKP010000297.1 GCA_028819955.1 Rhodospirillaceae bacterium
GCTTCGAGGGGCTGTTCGAGACCGTGCTGCTCTACTGCCCGATGCCCTTCATCGAGCGAGAGGAATCGCTCGCCAACCACCATGCCATGATCGAGGCGTTCGCGGAGTGAGCGGCGGCGAACCACCGGGAAGGAAGCACAAATGACGAGCTACGCCGAGAGCCAACGCCTGCAGAGGGCGGAGCGCAGCGATTTCTCAGCCGGGCAGGTGTCGATCTGGGATCACGTGGTCGAGACCCGCAAGCTCGACTTCATGCCCAACATGTTCGCCGTCATGGGGAAGAGCCCGGAGGCGCTGAGGGCCGTCGCGGCCGTGGGCGAGCATGTGCGCTGGCACTCGGCGCTCGATAACGACCTGCGCGAGATGGTCATCTGCGTCGTCGCCCAGGCGGTCGGCAACATCTACGAGTGGGACCACCACATCCACCGGGTGCCCGAAGCGATGCAAGGCGTCGTGGGCACGCCTGCGGCCGAGCAGGAGCCGGCGCCAGTGGGCCCGGCGCTCCGCCTCTCCCGCCTCGTCGCTACGGGCCAAGACGTGGACGATGCGCTGGTCGCGGAGCTGCGTGCGGAGCTCGGCGACGCCGGCCTGGTCGATCTGGTGGTGATGATCGGCTACTACCAGCTCATCGGCAGCTTCTGCGCCGTGCTTGGCATCGAGGTCGAGGACAGCGTCGTCCGCGTCCCCTTCAACGGCTGAGTTCAGCGACCGCGCGCGGGCAGCTCCCGCCGCGGCGCCTACATACGGTACGCGTTCCCCGGTACGAGGCGGGTCTTTCCAAACTTGAGAAAGTGCGGCCCGCTCACCAGGTACCAGTACTCGTAGTGGCCCTCGTAGTAGACCTGGTAGCAGTTCGTCTCGTTGCTCCCCGTCCACGCACCCGAAGGCACGCCATCGGTCCAGCCGAACATTCCCCTGATGCGCCCCTTGAACCCCCCGAGGGTGATGCAGCGCGTGCCGTCGTCGTTGACGACCCACGTCCCCGACGCGCGATAGTAGCCCCGTTGGGTCACCAGCTTGGCCCTAACCGTTCCGTCGGGGAGGTAGTACGTCCTGAACGAGACCTTTCCCCCCGACGTGCTGCCCGTGTTGCCGGCCCGCCTGGCGATGACCTCCTCGGCCGTGGCGGGGCGCACGCCGCGTCCCTCGAGCGCGGCTCGCGTGTTCTCGGCCTCGCGGTGTTCCAGCTGGAGCAGGGCCTCCCGCGTTGCCGGAGTAAGCTGCTTTGCCGGATGGAGCGCAGGGGGCCCACACGAAGCCAATAGTCCGGCCACGGCCAACGCCATGAATGTGCCTCCCAGAATGGACTTCATTTGCCGCTCCTTTCCTTCTGGAGGGTGAGCGCCCCCTCCTCAGCCAACGCGTGTCGGCGCTGACAGCGCCATTGCGCGCTACTCCGCCGCGTCAGGCAGCGGCAAGGCTTCGGTGATGGCGCGCAGGCCTGCGATCACGTCGTCCTCCTGCGCGAGCGCGGCGGTCTCCAGCACCTTGGAGACGACGGGCGCCGCCTGCGAGCCCGAGACGCGCAGAATCTCGTGGTCGAGCCAGTCGAAGAGCCGCTCCTGCGCCTCCTGCGCGATCCGCGCGCCTAGCGAGGGCCCGCGCGCCGTCTGCTCCACGATCAACAGGCGGTTCGTGCGCTGCACGCTGGCGCCGACGGTCTCCCAGTCCATGCCGAGCGGGTCGAGGGTACGCAAGTCGATCACCTCGGCATCGATGCCGGCGGCCTCTGCGGCGGCAACGCTCACCGGCACCATGTTGGCGCAGGTCACCACCGTGCAGGCCGAACCGGGGCGGACGACGCGTGCCTTGCCGAAGGGGATGCAGTAGTCGAGGTCCTCCGGCACCAGGCTCTTCTCCTGGTAGAGCGCCTGGCATTCGATGATCGCCACGGGGTCGTTGCAGCGGACCGCGCTGTTGAAGAGCCCCACGTAGTCGAAGGGCGTGGTCGGCGCGACGATGCGCCAGCCGGGCCAGAGCGCGAAGACGCCGGACGGGTCCATCGAATGCTGCGAGCCGTAGCCCCCGCCCGCCGCGACGCGGGCGCGCAGGATCAGTGGGGCTGCGTGGTCGCCGCCGAACATGTGGCGCACTTTGGCGGCCTGGTTGAAGAGCTGGTCCGCCGCC
>JAPPKP010000308.1 GCA_028819955.1 Rhodospirillaceae bacterium
TGCGGGGCGCGCCGAACGACTTGTCGAGCACCACGTTGCGGCCCTTGGGGCCGAGGGTCACGCCGACCGCGGCTGCGAGCGTGTCCACGCCCTTGAGCAGGCGGGTCCGCGCGTCGGCGGAAAACTTTACTTCCTTCGCTGCCATGATTTCGTTCCTTCCTGACTACGAGCGGCCCGCCTACGCGGCCTTCTTCGACTTCTTGCCGGTCTCGACGATGGCCATGATGTCGGACTCCTTCATGAACAGGAGCTCGTCACCGTCGAGCGTCACTTCGTTGCCGGACCACTTGCCGAACAGCACGCGGTCGCCCGGCTTCACGTCCAGCGGATGCAGCGTGCCGTCATCGCCCCGGGTTCCGGGGCCCACGGCCACGATCTCGCCTTCCTGCGGCTTCTCCTGCGCCGTGTCGGGGATGATGATGCCGCCGGCGGTCTTGGTGTCCTCGCCGATCCGGCGAACCACGACCCTGTCGTGCAGCGGTCGAAACTTCATTGGTTCCTCCACTTTCGTCTGAAACGTCGTTCGATAGCAGGTGTTAGCACTCGCTAGAAGTGAGTGCTAACACCATTGGCGCGGCGAAGCAAGCGTCCGTTTGCGCTCGGAGCGCGGGATCGCGGTAAATGTCCGAGGGTTCCTCCGGCCTTGCGCGGGCGGTCCGGCGGGCGTCAGGATGGCGCCGCAGCAGGGGATATGGAGCCATGGATCTTGGAATCAAGGGGCGTCGGGCAATCGTCTGCGCCGCGAGCCGCGGCCTCGGCCGCGCGTCCGCGTTCTCATTGGCGCGAAACGGGGTCGATCTCGTCATCAACGGCCGCGATACGCAGGTGCTGGAGGAGACGGCGCAAGCGATCCGGGAGGAAACGGGCGTCAGTGTGGAAACCGTGGCCGGCGACATCAGCGACCCGGCGGTCCAGGCCGCGATGATCGACGCCCGCCCCGAGCCCGACATCCTGGTCAACAACAACGGCGGCCCGCCCCGCCGCGACTTCCGCGAGATCGACCGCGATGCCTTCCTGCAAGGCGTGGTGATGAACATGGCGACGCCCGTGGAGATGATCGGCCGGGTGGTGGACGGCATGGCCGAGCGAGGCTTCGGGCGTATCGTCAACATCACCTCGATCTCGGTGAAGATGCCGGTCCCCGGTCTCGACCTCTCCAGCGGCGCGCGCGCGGGCCTCACCGCATTCATCGCCGGCGTGGCCTCCGGCGTCGTCGCCCGCAACGTGACGATCAACAACCTGCTGCCCGGCTATTTCGATACCGCACGGCTGCGCAGCAATATCGCGGCCGGCGCAAAGGCGACGGGGGCCGACCTCACCGCGTTCACGGACGCACAGATGGCTTCGGTTCCGGCCAAGCGCTTCGGCGACCCTGCCGAGTTCGGCGAGGCCTGCGCCTTCCTCTGCAGCGCGCAGGCCGGCTACATCACCGGCCAGAACCTGGTGATCGACGGCGGCCGCTACAGCAGCGTCTGGTAGCGGGACAAGCGCGGGTTACGCCTTCACCTGCAGCTCGCGGGGCCAATTCGTGAGGGATTCCGCGCCGGTCTCGGTGATCCGGATGCTCTCGGTGATCTCGAGACCCCAGTCCTCGAACCAGAGCGCGGGCATGAAGTGGATGGTCATGTTGGGCCGCAGCTCGGTGCGGTCCCCCGGTCGCAGGCTGACGGTGCGCTCGCCCCAGTCGGGCGGATAGCTGAGCCCGAAGGAGTAGCCGCAGCGGCTCTCCTTGGTCAGGCCATGGCGCGCGAGCGAGGCCGTGAACGCGCGGTGTATGTCTTCGCACAGGTTTCCCGGCCTCGCGGCATCGAGCCCCGCCTCGATGGCCTCAAGCAGCGCCGCTTCGGCGTTGCGCTCGCGATCCGACGGCTTGCCCAGGAAGACTGTGCGGCAGAGCGGGCAGTGGTAGCGCCTGTAGACGCCGGCGATCTCGAAGAAGGTCGCCTCGCCTGCGCGCATCGGCTTGTCGTCCCAGGTGAGGTGCGCCGCCGAGGCATCGATGCCGGTCGGCAGCATCGGCACGATCGCCGGATAGTCGCCGCCCGCGCCTGCCACGCCAGTGATCGCTGCGTGGTAGATCTCCGCCACCAGGTCGTTCTTGCGCATGCCGGGCTCGACCACCTCCAGGATGCGCGCGTGCATCTTCTCCACGATGCGTGCCGCGTTCCTGATGAAGGCGATCTCGGCGTCGGACTTCACGATCCGTTGCCAGTTCACAAGGCCCGTCGCGTCGAGCAGCGTCGCCTCGCGCAGGTGGGTCTCCAGCGAGCGGTAGGCGGCCGCGCTGAAGTAGTAGTTGTCCATCTCGACGCCGATCCGCGCCTTGCCCCAGCCGCGCCCGGCGATGACCTCGCTCAGGAAGTCCATCGGGTGGCGCTCGGTGGACATCACGTAGTGGTCGCCGTAGGCCACGATATCGTCGTGGGCCATGAACACGGTGCGCTTCGCGCCGTTGGCGTCCATGCCGCGCCCGAACCACACCGGATCGCCGTCGTGCGCGAGCAGCACGCACTGGTGCACGTAGAAGGACCAGCCGTCGTAGCCGGTCAGCCACGCCATGTTCGAGGGGTCGGAGACGACGAGCAGGTCGAGCCCTCTCTCGTCCATGGCCCGACGCGTCTTCGCAATCCGGGCGGCGTACTCCTCGCGCGAGAAGGGGAGATCGACCGGCGGGGCCGAGCCGGTCCCACCGGCCGTGGACGATGTGCTGCTCAAAGCTCAACCCCTCCTTGGTGTCGTGTCGTCATCCGATGAACCCGAGACTCTCCAGCTTGCCGAAGACCCGGCGGGCGGCGAGATCGGGTCGAATGTCGACGGTATCGATTTCAACGTCGGGCTCTTCGGGCGGCTCGTAGGGGTCGTCGATGCCGGTGAATGCTTCGATCAGGCCGGCCCTCGCCCTCGCGTAGAGGCCCTTGCGGTCGCGTGCCTCGCAGGTCTCCAGCGGCGTCGAGACGTAGACTTCGACGAATCCCCCTACCGCCTCGATAGTCTCGCGCAGCTCGCGCCGGGTAGCCGCGTAGGGCGCGATGGGCGCGCAGATCGCGATGCCGCCGTTTCGCGCTATCTCCGTCGCGACGAACCCGATGCGGCGCAGGTTGATCTCCCGGTGCTCGTGGGAGAAGCCGAGCTCGCTGGAGAGCTGCTTTCGCACGATGTCCCCGTCGAGCAGCGTGACCTGCCGCTCCCCGTTCTCGCGCAACATCGCGACGAGCGCATGCGCGAGCGTGGACTTGCCGGCACCGGAAAGCCCGGTGAACAGGACCACGAAACCCTGCCGGTGCCGCGGCGGGTACGCGCGGCGCAGCTCGGCCGCGACCTCCGGAAAGGTGAACCAGTCCGGGATGTCGAGCCCCAGCGCGAGGCGGCGCCGGAGCTCGGTGGCGCCCAGCATGAGTACCCGGTCCTCGTTCGAGACCCGATCGGACGGCATGAACTGGGCCCGGTTCTCGACGTAGACCAGCTCTTGCGACGGGACCATGGCGATGCCGAGCTCACGTTCGTGCTCGGCCATCAGCGCCTGCGCGTCATAGGGGCCGTAGAAGGATCGGCCGTCGCGGCCCGCGTCAGGCGCCGCATGGTCGCGGCCGACGATGAAATGTGTGCAACCGTGGTTCTTGTTGATGATCGCGTGCCACGTCGCCTCGCGCGGGCCCGCAACGCGCATCGCGAGATTGAGCAGGCTCAATGTCGCGGTCCGGTCGGGAAACTGCGTGAGAACACGCTCGTAGCAGCGGACCCGAGTGTAGCGGTCGACGTCCCCCGGCACGGTCTCTCCCACCACGGGATGGAGGAGCAAGTTCGCTTCGCAAGCGCGCGCGGCCTGCATCGTGTGCTCGACCTCGGCGCGGTGCAGCGGGCTGCGGGTCTGGAAGGCGACCACACGCCGCCAGCCGAGCCTGCGGAAGCGCTCCCGGAGTTCGGCGGGAGAGTTGCGTAGCGCCCGATGATCGTAGTGCAGGATCGGCTCGAGCCCGAAGACGCGGCCGCCCACGTAGACCGGATGCGTCCGATGAAGCAGGCGGGACACCCCGGGATGGGTGTCGTCGGTAGTGGCGTAGACGGCGCGCGCCTCCTCGTCCTTCTCGGGCCGCCACGTCTCGCCCACCTCCATGACCGCTGCAAGCAGGCCTTCGCCGTCGCGAAGCGCGATCGTCTCCCCAGGCTCGAGACTCGCCGCGAAATCCTCGCTCACGTCGAGCGTGACCGGAATCGGCCAGAGCAGGCCCGAAGTGAGCCGCATGCTGCGCAGCACTCCGTCGTAGTCGGCGGGGCTCATGAACCCTTCGAGGGGAGAGAAGGCGCCGTTCAGCAGCAGCTCGACATCGCATAGCTGGCGGGCGCTGAGGTCCCAGCTCTTCACGTCCCTGGACCGGCGGAGCGCCTCGTCACGCGCGGCGCCTTCGAGGTATCCGCTCCTGAGCCTGCCGTCGTGTGGAGTCTTGAACGCGTCCACCCTCGTATCCTGCCGCGGAACTCGCGCCGCGCGCCGTCCGTACTCCGGGGACGCGGATTCTAGTGCGCACTGACGTCGCGTAAAGTCGCATCTATCCTTCTCTGTAGGAGCAGATGTAGGGGTGATGCTGCCGCAGACGCCATACAGACAGCGCTTGCCTTGACAGCGGGCGCTCTGGAGTGCGAGCGTTGCGGCGGCAAACAAGATAAGCCGTCCCGATTGACTGACAGGGAGTCACGACGGAGGCAGGGGACACTGAGGGCTGTCGGACTCGGCGACGTGTCGATCAGCAACCAAGTCGTTGCCTCGTCCAATGGCAACGGTTTCGACCTCCCCACGATGCACGTGACTCACCGTCGAATACGAGGGAAGCGGGGCGGATAGCGACGTCCGACGCCGCTCGGCCGTGCGCTTGGCGCAATCGGATTGGCGGAGACCCATCAGACGCACCTGGAATAGGCGATGGCACAGGAAACGACAGAGCCCCGAAGTAGACCCGGCCGTCCCAAATGGATGGGCTACGCGCAGCTGATCCTGATCTTGGCTGCCATCGGAGTCGCTCTCTACTTCGCACAGGCGCCCAGCGGTGTGGACCGCGACCCCATTTCTGACTTGGCGATCGATCAGGCCAAGCCCACTGTCGCAGTGATTCAACCGGCACCGACCGAACAGGCGCTGAGGGTCGACCTGACAGGGGGAGTCACCTTGCACGGGAACGTCAAGGTCTCCTCCGAAGTCGGCGGCCGTGTAGTCTGGGTCTCGCCCGATTTCCGCAACGGTGGGTCGATCGCCGCGAACGAGACCTTCATCAGGATCGACCCGACCGAGTACGAGCTTGAGCTCGAAGTCGCCGCCGCGAGAGTCGCAAGGGCAGACGCCCGGCTTCAGATCGAAAGGGTCGAGGCGGAGGAAGCCGCGGCCTCCTTCGCACGCGAGAACCCCGGAGCCGACATTCCCGAGCGGGTTCGCCGCGCGCCGCACATAGCGAAGGCAGAAGCCTCGCTCATGAAGGCCCAGGCCAAGATGAAGCTGGCGCAGCTCCAGCTCGACCGAACCGAGATCTCCCTTCCTTACGACATCCGGGTCGCAGCGGCGGACATCGATGTCGGCCAGTTCGTGGGCCCCGCCGAACTGGTCGGCCGTGCCTCGTCCTTCGGTTCTGTCTACCGGACCGACGCGCTCCAGGTCAGGGCGCCGATCGAACAGGACAGCCTCGCCTATCTCGCGCCGGCCATCGGTCGTTCCGCCACAGTCCGCACAGCGGCTGGCACGTACGAGGCGCACGTGGAGCGCACCTCTGCGGGCATCGGACCTAAAACCCGTCTCGCGACGCTCTTCCTGAAGTTTGCGGAGGGTCAGCCGGCGGACACGCTGCCGCTGCCCGGCACGTTCGCGGAGGTTTCGATCGCGGGGCCCGTGCACGACAACGTGTACCTCCTGCCGGAATCGGCGATGCAGGAACGCGGCAGCGTATGGGTCGTCGACGGCGGCGCGTTGAAAGCTGTCGCGCCGCAGATGCTGGGACACGCCGATGGCGGTGTGGTGGTGGAGGCGTTCGACGTGGGCGACGGCATCGTCGTCGGCTCCTTGCCGGGGGCGCGAGAGGGATTGGCCGTCGAGGTCAGCGACGCGCCGGCGTCGGAATAGCGGAGCCGGGCCATGAGCATGACCGACGCCGGCAGCACCAACGCCGGGCCCGCGGCGCAGCCGAGCCCGACCGGCCTCAAGCCGGGACTGATCGCCTACTTCGCCGGCAATCCCGTTGCCGCCAACCTGCTGATGATTCTTCTGATCGTCGGCGGCGTGCTTTCAGGCCTTCAGCTCATCGTCCAGTACTACCCGGATATCGAAGCGCGGCGGGCCGCCATTTCGGTGCTCTACCCGGGCGCATCGCCTCAGGAGGTGGAGAAGGACGTCAATCGCCGCATCGAGGAGGCCATCGTCGGGCTTCCGGGCGTGGAGCGCGTGGTTTCGACCGCGAACCAGAGCATCGGCAGGGTCACGGTGGAGATGGCGACCTTCGCGGATTCCGACGCCGTCTTCAATGACATCCAGAGCGCCGTCGACAGCATCGAGAACTTCCCGCCGGTCAGGGCGGAACAGGCGGACGTCCGGCTCCTAAAGGTCACCCACGAAGTCATGACGCTGGCGGTCGCGTCTTCCAGTTTGTCCGAGGACGGACTGCGCCTCGCGGCCGAAGACCTGCGCGACAGGGTGTCGGCGCTGCCGTCCGTTTCCCAGGTAGCCCTGAAAGGCACCCGGGACCGCGAGATCACGATCGAGCTCAGCGAAGAGGAGCTGCGCCGCCACAGCCTCTCCATCGCCGAAGTGTCCAGGAAGGTGAGACGGGCGTCCCTCAACCTCACCATGGGCGAGATACGGACGGACACGGGCAGCGTAATTCTGCAAACCGTCGCCAAGAAGAGCGTGGGCGAGGATTTCGAGGACATTTCGCTCATAACCCAGCTCGACGGGACGAACGTGACGCTTGGTGACGTCGCCACCATTCGCGACGGGTTTGTCGACGAGGACGTGGTCACCGAGGTCAACGGCCATCCGGCGGTACTCGTTCGCATCGATGCGACCGAGCAGCAGTCCGTCGTCGAGATGGCCGAAGACATCAGGAATCTGCTCGCGGTCTACGAGCCGCCCGAAGGCGTGAGCGTCAGCGTCTGGAACGACAATGCCAGTCCCATATTCGACCGGCTGCTGGAGATCGTGAAGAACGGCGCGATCGGCACGATTCTGGTGTTCATCAGCCTCGTGCTCGTCTTCGAGCTCCGCACTGCATTCTGGATGACCGTCGGTATCCCGTTGTCCTTCGTGGGCTCGCTGCTCTTCTTCGACGCTGCGGACCTCACCCTGAACCTCGGCACATTGTTCGGCTTCTTCCTCCTGGTGGGCATCGTCGTCGACGATGCCGTCGTGGTGGGAGAGAGCATCGCGGCGGAACGAGAAAAGGGGAAGAACGCGCTCGACGCGGCGGTGTCCGGCGCGCGGGCCATGGTGGGTCCGCTCACCATCGGTGCCATAACGACGATCCTGGCCTTCCTGCCGTTCCTCTTCATCACGTCGCCGGCGTTCCAGATCGTGAACGTCTTCCCCTACGTTGCGATCTTTGTCCTGCTGGTCTCCCTGGTTGCGGCGTTCTTCATTCTCCCGGCTCATCTCTCGCGCGAGAGACGCTGGAGCCTCTCACCCCTACGCGACGTGCAGACCCAGGTCGGCGGCTGGTTGGACGGGGTGCGCGACAGGGTCGTGGCCCCGGCTGCCTCATGGGCCATCCGCAACGTCTGGCTGTCGATCGCCGGCGGGATCCTCGTTCTGGTGGCGGCGGTTCTGCTCATCGGCTCGGATGCCGTTCGGATCGTCCTTATCGACGAAAACATAAGCACGACCGACAACGTGCAGGCGGACATCTATCTGCCGGCGGGCGCGCCGTTCGAAGAAACATTGGCCACGGCCGATCACTTCGTCGAAGCGGCGCATAGCATCAACGATCGGCTGGACGGGACCCCCATCGACGCTGTGAGCATGATCGTTGGCAACATCGAGACGGCGCGAAAAGTCCAAGAACAGTTGAACAACAGCCATCTCGCAACCGTGCGATTGCACCTCAGCGATCAAGACCATCGGGACGCAACTCCAGCCCAAATCGAGCGGGCATGGCGCGAGGCTGTGGGTCCCGTGGCGAACCTGGAGAAGGCCGAATTCCGCTCCAGGCGCATCGACGTCAGGCCGAACGTTTCCTATTCGCTCAAGCATGACGACATGGAGACGCTGAGGAGCGCTGCCGCCGAGCTGAAGTCGGGGATGGCGACCGTGCCCGGGATCTATGGCATTTCGGATGACCTGGCGCCGGGCAAACGCCACTTCGAGATCGAGCTGACCCCGGTGGGCAAGGCCGCAGGGCTGACGCCCTCGCTCATCGGCAAGCAGCTGCGCTCGAGCTTCCACGGCGCGGATGTCCAGCGCATCCAGCGGGGTCGGGAGGAAGTCAACGTGGTGGTCAGGTATCCGGCCGAGCGGCGGCGCAGCCTGAGCGAGCTCGCCAGCGAACGGATCCATCGACCGGGAGGGGGCGAAATACCGCTATCGCTGGTGGCGAGCATCACCGAGAAGCGAGAACCGGCGACGCTGACGCGGATCGACGGCAGGCGGGCTGCGCTCGTCAACGCGCGGGCTGACACCACGGTGATCACGCCCATTCGGGCGCGGCGAGAGGTCCGCGAGCAAGTCATTCCCGACCTTCTGGCTAACTACCCCGGTCTCTCCGTCGAGGTTGAAGCCGGTGCGCGGGACGAGGGCGACATGCTCGAGACGCTGGCGGTTCTCGTCCCCATCGTCCTGATCGCGATCTACGCGCTCATTGCAGCCTTCCTGCGCAGCTACTGGAAGCCGGTCATCGCGGTCGTGGGCATTCCGATCGCATTTGCAGGTGCGGTCGTGAGCCACTGGATCCTCGGCTGGGATCTGACGACCATGTCGCTCTTCGGCATGATCGCCGTCGGCGGCGTGGTCGTGAACGACGCTCTCGTGTTGTTGGATCGCTACAACAGAATCCGGCAGGACAATGCGATGATCCCCGCCGTCGCTGCCGCAGCGGCGGCGACACGACAACGATTCCGGCCGGTATTTCTCACGACCCTTACCACCGTTCTGGGGTTGTCACCGTTGCTTTACGAGCGTGGCGACGAGTTACTCGGCTTCGTGCCCTTCGTCGTCAGCATGTTGGGTGGGCTCACCTTCTCCACCCTGTCGATCCTGTTCGTTTTGCCGGCGTTGGTGATGATCGTCGAAGGCCGACGGGAGTAGTCGGCTACGACAGGTCGATCCCGCGTTCTGCGACAAAGCCCCTGTACGGCGCGAATGCCTCGTTCACGGCCTCCGGCGTGAGGCCGTAGTCCTCCAGCCTGTACTCGTGCGGCGGCTCTTGCCGGCGCTGCTCTTCCTGTAGCGCGAGCCACTCCCGCATGGCGCGGGCGGCGGCTGACTCAAGTGGCCAGCCGAGGCGTGCGTAGATGTCGTTCACGACCGCCATCGGGTCCTCGACCAGGTCGACGTAGCGCACGTCGACCCAGCGCTCTTCGAGCGCGGAATTCGAGGCGCGGATTTGCATCGCGTCGTTGAGCATGCCGCTCATGAACGCCAATTGCTCGGCCCCGGTCTCGTGCGGTGGCCGCGGATCGGTGGCAATACCGCGAAGCCGCTCCGCCAGGCTGTTCCAGGACGCCAAGAACTGTACAGGTTCGCGATGGGTCTGGATGAGGACTGCATCCGGATAGGTCTCCAGCAGCGCCTCCAGTTCCTTGAGGTGGAAGGGCGCCTTGAGCAGCCAATATCGCTCGCCTTCCGGCTCTTTCTGGCGGCGCTGCCAGGTGAAGTTTTGCATGACGCGCCGGTGATGCACGTAGACCTCGCGGGACCCCGCTGCCGCCAGCCAGCGCGCATACGCTGGCACGTAGTGCGCGATGGCGAACGCCCAAGTCCTGAAGGCGAGCCAAAGGAGCATAAAGTCCTCCTCCGGCTCTCTCATGTCGACGCGGTGCAGCCCGGCGAGCATGTCGACAACCTTGGTCGCGCTCAACACCTCTTCTGCGTAGACCCGGCGGGGATCCTGGGCCGTCCAAGCGACGGTGCCGTATTCGCCGGTGGAAAGGACCGGCTCGGTCAGTTCGTAGCGCCGCAATGCCCAGAATTGCGGATCGCGCGACAGGAGGCGATGCAGAAATGTCGTGCCGGTTCGGTTGATGCCGGCGATAAAGACGGGCCGCTTGATCGCCTGGCATTCGATTTCAGGGTGCTGTTTGCGCTCCCAGGCGAGCGCCGCGTTGTTGCGCAGGGCGCGGGTCAACCCGTAAATGACGTGACTGACCCTCGTTTCCCGCAGTCCGGACTCCGGCGATTTCAGCGCTTCGATCAGTTGCGCGAGCCCTTCCAGCATCCACGCGGGATAGGTCCGCTCGAAGGAAACTCCGGAGCGTTCGGCGTAACGCTCAGCCTGAGATATGAGACCGCCCAAATCGAGGCGGGCTTGAGGCACGGAGTGGGGCCATTCTTCCTGATTTTGCTTGATCCATTCGTATGAGTGCGCGTGCCGGATGACCAGCGCCGGCCACTTGATCGGCCGCGGGCAGTCTTGCCGAATGGCGCGGTCGCTGATCGGCAACGTACCGCCCGCCTTGTCCTCGCTGAACCAATAGGGCGCGAAATGATCGAGCAAGACCCACTGCCCGTGCAGTGGAGATTCCTCACCGAGGGCCTGGCACGAACGCTTGAAAGACAGATACGAAACTTCCTGCCAATAGAACCCGAAGTCCGCCAATTCGAGATCATCATGCCGCGGCTTTGGGTCACAGCAGTGATAGACGGTGAAGCGCCTGTCGGGGTTCAGCGAAATCGCCGTACATATTTCGCTGACCGTATCCACCGGCTCGGCCTGCCTTTGTAAGGTAAAACCCGGCGGCGTCTTCTCAAGTTGAGTGGCTGCTGCGAACAAGCGGGACGGAAAGTCGTTTGCCTGCGTATACCCTGAGCTGGGCAATCCTATCAGCGGCAGGCGGAATATCGCGCTCGGCACGCCGGCCGCTTGCGCGAACAGCACACCTTGCTCCGCCACCAGCTTGCTCCACGGATACCCGACCGCGCCGAGCGGAAAGACATTCTTCATGTCGTTGACGTCGGGCGACATCTGATCATCGATACGGCTTCGACGGTACTCCCGCGCGAAGTTGCAAAAATACGCGGGAAAAACGCCCATGGTGGAGACGTAAAACAGGTGCTTTAGGCGGGTCCGCAAGCACAGCTCGCGCACGAAGAAGCGCCCCACGTAGCCGGTCCCTCCGGTGAGAAATACCTCCTGAAAGTCGTTTGGGGATACCGCTGCAGCTGGGGCCTCCCGCGCGAGCGTCGCATGAACAACGCGCCGCAGCGCGTCCACGTCCTCACGGCATTGGGGCGGCAGTTCGCCGATAAGCGGGGGCACGGCTCGATCGGCGATAGCTGGTGCGTTCATCGTGTCGTCCCAGGCTCTTTCATGGACCGCAGCGGGGACCGTTCTCCTGCCGCCGGATCGCGCTACTCGGCGGCCAGGGCCCTCGCCGCGCCTTTTCCGGAACAGGGCGCCGGCGGGAAGTGGTCTTCGGCCGGGCTGGCGAACACCGAAGGCTTGCGGCGAACCCTGCGCTGCGCGGCGAGGGGTGCGTCGTCGTCGATGCCGTCGCTTTCCGTCTCGGCTTCCGCCTCCTCGTCGCTCGTCGTGCCGAAGACGATGGCATGCGCCAGCGACTGGCACGAGGCCGTCGTCATCAGCTCGAGCGCACTCGCCTGGAAGTTGAATTCGCTCTGAATGAACGCACCCAGCTCCGCGACGGAGATGGAGTTGAGGCCGAAGCTGGAGAGGGGCTCCTCCAGACCGCCCTCGTCGTGGCCGCAGAGCTCGGCGACCTTGGCGGCGATCTGCGCCATGACCCCATCCACCGTCAGCTGCTCGTCGGAGCCCACCTTGAACGCATCCTGGTTGCTCATCAGGCGGCCGGACCGCATGTAGTCGGGGGAATCGACGCTCCAGAGCACGCGCTTGAACAGCGCGGTGATCAGGTGGTCGCTTTCGCCCATGGTGCGGAGCGCATAGTCGAGGTTGGCGATGGCGCAATAGCTGCTCACGGGCGGTATGCCGGCGGCTTTCATCAGTCGCAGCAGGCCGAGGTTGCGCGCGGCCATGCCCGCATCGGAGACCGCCGCCAGGTTGTAGGACAAGGCCGGCAGCCCCTGCCGGCGGCGGCAGGCGGCGAGGCCGTCCATGTAGGCGTTGGCCGCGCCGTAGTTGATCTGCCCCGGATTGCCGAACGCCGACGAGAGCGACGAAATCATGACGAAGTGGTCGAGTGCGAGGTCTTCGGTGGCGTTGTGCAGATGGAGCGCACCGTGGGCCTTGGGCGCGAACACGCGGGCGATGGATTCCGCCGTCATGTCCGCCAGCAGGCAGTCGTCCAGGGCGCCGGCGAGGTGGAACACGCCCTTGAGCGGCTTCTTCACGTTGGCGACGCAGCGGCGCACGTCGGCCTCGACCGCAACGTCGCCCCGGACCAGGTCGATCTCGACTCCCTCGCCCATGGTCGCAAGGGTCGTGGACTGTCGCAGCCAATACTCGCTGCGGCGGCGCTCGGGGTCGCGGTCCATCAGAATGAGGTGGCGGGCGCCGGCGGTGACCAGGTAGGGCAGGAGCCGCTGGCCGAAGCCGCCAAGGCCGCCAGTCACGAGATAGGTCGCGTCGGGGTCCAGCAACGGCCGCCGGTCGTCGATCGGGAAGTCCGGAGCGGCAGACTCCGGCGGCGCCTTCAGCACCAATTTCCCCTGGTGCTGGCCGGTGGTCATCAGGCGGAGCGCGTTCGCATACTCGCCGTAGGAGAAGACGGTGACCGGCAACGGCGGCACCACGCCGCGATCGAGCAGGTCGAGGCAGGCCTGGGAGAGCTCGCGCGACAGTAGCGGATCGTCCACCATCAGGCGGTCGAGGTCGATGGCCGCGAAGCGCAGGTTCTTGCGAAAGACGCGGAGGCCGACGGCGCTGTCGGCGTAGATGTCGACCTTGCCGATCTCGCAATGCCAGCCGCCCGCCCTCAGCGCCTGCAGGCAGAGCGCAACGTGGCGGCCTGCGAGCGAGTTCAGCACGACATCGACGCCCTGGCCGCCGGTCGCCTTCATCAGCCCCTCGTACCAGTCCTCGCTGTGGGAATCGAAGGCCGCGCGCACCCCCAGCGCGAGCAGCCGGTCGCGTTTGCTCTCGCTGCCGGCCGTGGCGTAGATCTCGGCGCCCACGTTGCTCGCGAGCGCGATGGCGGCTTGCCCGATGCCGCCCATGGCCGAGTGAATCAGGACTCGCTGGCCCTTGCGCAGCCGCGCCAGGTGGATCAGCGAGTAGTAGGCAGTGACGTAGACCGAGAGCGACGACGCGGCCTCCTCCATAGTGAGGCCCGCGGGCTTGGGGAAGACGCGGTGCTGGCCCACCACCGTGCGATTGGCGATACAGCCGCCGTCGACGAAGACCACCTCGTCGCCGGGCTCGAGCCCTTCCACCGCCATGCCGGCGCGGCGGACCACGCCGCTCGCCTCCATGCCGACCTCGCGGCCGAGTGCGGAGCGCTCGTAGGCCAACGCCGGCAGCAGCCCCAGCGTCACCATGACGTCGCGGAAGTTGAGCGCCGACGCGGCGACGTCGATCTCCACGTGGTGGGGCCCGAGCGGCGGCGGGTGGTAGGTCTTCATCCTGAGGCCGGCGATCTGTCCCGCGTTGTCGAGGAAGAGCCGATAGGGCGGGTCTTCGCCGGCGGGAACACGCGGGTACTGGTCGCGATTGCTAACCACGCGCGGGACCCACAGCCGGCCCTCGCGCACCGCAAGCTCGCGCTCGCGCAGGTCGTGCCGCGCGAGCCACGCCAGCGTCTTGAGGTCGTCGGAACCGCCCAAGTCCACGAGGCGGAAGTCGAGCTGCGCCTCCTCGCCGATCTCCATCGCCATGGTGCGCACCGCCCCCCAGAGCGCACACCCGCGTGCATCTTCCGCCTCGAACGCCGCCTTGCGGGTCACCACGGTGATGCGGCATTGGCAGCTGGCCTGGTCGAACCTGTAGGGCACCAGTGTCTGAAGCAGGGCGACGAACTGACTGACCGCCCTCTCGCCGGTCGGGTCTTCAGGATCCCAGTCGCAGAAGACGTCGATCGCCTGCACGTCCGCCGCCTGCGGCCACGTCTCGACCTCGAAGGGATCGCCTGACGCGAGGCCGTCGAAGGGAATCGGATGGACCGCAGGATCGTCGAGCAGAGATGCCCAGGCCCCCGCCAGGCTGTCGGGCGCCCCCATCACCCAGCGCGGCGCCGGCAGCGCCGCCTCGTCCGCTTCGTCCGTGCGCTGCGAGGGCGCCTGCAGCAGCGTCGTGCGCCGGCCCGCCCGAAGCGTGGTCCAGCCCGCGCCGGGCTCCGCGACCGCGCCGTCATCGTGGGAAACCAGCGCCAATCCGCCCTCGACCGCCACCTCCTGCCAGAACCGCCAGTCCTCGGGCGTGAATGCATGTTCATCCTGGTGGAGGAACAGGATTTCCGCCGCAGCGGAGCGCAGCAGGCCCGCATCGAGCGCGGACGCCTGCCACGCATCCGGATCGAGGCAGTCGAAGCGCAGCGCGGCGTCCTGCGCATGGAAGACCTCGAAGCATGTCCGTGCGTGCTCCTCGTCGTCGGCGACGAGCCAGAACTCGCTTTGCGTCTCCTCCCGCGAGAGGTGGTCGACGCACTGCCGAAGTACCGTCTGCTCCGGCTCCCTGGAGCCCGCGATCTCCAGCGCGTGGCAGACGCGCAAATCGTCATCAACGCCATCGGCCCGCTCCAAGGCGGCGAGCAGGGCCGACGGCTCGATCTCCCCCTTGGGCAGCCGCTGTGCAATCGCGCGGCCGTCTGCGACGAACTTCGGCTGCCAGGCGATGCGGTGCTTGCTGCGCGGCAGGTCGACCCGCCTGGGATACGAGATGAAGGAGATGTACTTCTCGACGTGAAGGGTGAGCGCGCCGGTCGCTTCGTCGTAGAAGTTCAACCGGCCGGAAACCCACTCGCCGTTGGGAACGTTGTATTGACCCTTGTCATCGACTTCGTACCGCTTGCCGCCGGGATAGGTCAGCTGGCAGACGAGGCGCGGCACCGTCGGCGCACCCAGGAACGTCACGTTCTCGGCCCGCAAGGGAATGGCGAAACGATCGGCGCCCAGCATCAGGTCGTAGAGAAACGACTGCAGGCCACCGTCGAGCAGGGGCGGGAAGGAGACATATCCCTCTTCCCGCGCGCCCGCCCACAGCGCCTCGTCGACCGCGACATCCAGCAGGAGGCGGCCGGTCTCGCGCTCGCGCCTCAGCTTCCGAATGTTCCTGAAGTGGGGGCCGTACTGGAAGGTTTCGCCGAGAACCACTTCGAAGCGCTCGTAGATTTCATCGTCGGCCGCATACTGAAGAGGGTCGTAGGCCGACGTGTCCAGGTCCGACAGCGTTTCCGGTGCGTCCATCTCGGGTCGCGCACCGATCAGGCGCATCCTTCCGCGGCAATGCAGCTCGCTCTTCGGATCGACCTCGTAGGGCAGCGTCGAGATCTGGAAGGTGAATTCACCGTCGGAATTGGGGACCGGATAAAGGGCTGTCTGAAGCCGGACCGGCGTCTTCGGGATGGGGCAGGGCTGCAGGAACTCGAGCACGTCGAAATGGACCGGAACGCCGCCCAGAGCCTGCAAGATCAGCTCGATGTAGCCCGCGGCCGGCATGATCGACGCGTGATGGACGCGGTGCTCCGCGAGCCAGGGAAAGGCTGCCTCGGAGAGCCGCGCTTCGAACAGGAGATGATTGCTGGCGATCCGGTGGCCGACCAGCGGGCCGTGCGCGTAGTCGCCCTGTTTCAGGAAGAACTCGTCGTCCAACAGGTCGTCGACGGTCTTCTGCTCGTCCCTCGGATGCCCCGGCAGCAGATGGACGATGGGGTCCGGGCGCGGATACTGCGCCGCGAAGTCCAGAGACACGCCGGCCTTGAAGAGGTTGCCCAGGGCCTCGTGGAAGCCGAGGCAGGTATCGCTGTCCCGCATCAGCGTCGGAATGGAGACGGGCGGCGATGCAGCGTCTTCCACGCATTGCGCGATGATGGGCTGCAGGGCCGAATGGGGCGCGAGCTCCAGCACCACGTCGGGCCGGTGGTCGCGCTTGACGGTCTCCATCGCTGCGGCGAAGCGGACCGGCTGGCGGATGTTGGACCACCAGTAGGCGCTGTCCAGCCGCGCCGTCTCGGCACCCGTCACCGACGAGACGAAGGGCACGTCGGCGTCGAAGGAGAGATCGTCGAGGAAGGAGAGCGCGTCGAACGCATCGTCCCTGAGGGCGTCCATCGCCCGGGAGTGGAAGGCGATGTTGCCGGGGATCAGCCGGTTCTGGAGGCTGCGCCGATCCAGCTCCTCTATCACGGGCCGCAGGTCGTCCTCGCGGCCGCAGATGACGGTGTTGGCCGGTGCGTTCTCGCAGGCGATCTCGACCCGGACGGGCCGGTCGCCGCCGAGGCGGAAGGGGATGTCCAGTTCGTCCAACAAGTCCTCCACGCCCGGCCGGTCGAGTCCTATCGCCAGCATGCGGCCGGAGCCGGCCACGCGCTGCTGCAGGGTGGCACGGTGGTAGACCAGGCGCGTCGCGTCGGCGAGGGAGAGCGCTCCGCACGCGTACGCCGCGGCCACTTCGCCTGAGCTGTGGCCCACCACGCAGTCGGGGTAGACGCCCCAGGTCTTGAACAATTCCACCAGCGCACACTGGATCATGAAGATGGCGGGCTGAGCGAGCTGAACCTCGTCGAGATCCTCTTGGGGAGCCGTGAAGCAGGCCTCGCGCAACGAGGTATCCGCGCGCTCGCGCCAGTGCTCGTCGATGGCATCGATGGCGCGGCGAAAGACGGGATGAGCCTCGTAGAGGTCGCGCCCGCAACCGGCCCACTGTGTCCCCTGCCCGGCGAACACCATGACCAGCCGCCGCTCGCCCTCCTCCGCCGTGGCGATAGGCGCACCCTCTTCGGCGAAGACATCCAGCGCCTCGGTCAAATCGGGCAGGCTGCGCGCCGCGAATGCCGTCCGCGCGGCGAAATGGGTGCGGCGGCGGCTGAGATTGCCCGCGAGCGCGTAGAGGTCCATCGGCTGCTCATCGAGCAGATGGCGCAGCCGATGCGCGCTCTCGGTGAGCGCCTTGGGCGTGCGTGCCGAGAGCGGGACCATGTAGCCCGCCTCCGGCGCCAGCGGCACCGACCAGAGCCCCGACAGCGCCGGCCGGTACTCGCGTATCACGCAGTGCCCGTTGGCGCCGCCGAAGCCGAACGAGTTGATCCCGACGACGACGGGACGGTCGGGGAACGGCTCGCAGTCCGTCTGCACCCGCATGGGGCCGCTCTCGAAGTCGATCTCCGGATTGGGCACCTGAAAGTTGTTCGATGTCGGCGCGAAGGTGCGCCGCTGCATCATCAGAACGACCTTGAGCAGAGCGCAGTGGAAGGCTGCAGCCTCCATATGTCCGACGTTGCTCTTCACGCTGGAGACCCGCAGCGGAACCTCGCGCTCGCAGCCGCCGAAGGCCTCGGCGATGGCGTTGCCCTCGATGGGGTCGCCGACCGCGGTCCCGGTCGCGTGCGCCTCGATGTAGTCGAAGTCGAGAGCGATGCGGCCGGCGCGCGCCGCAGCCTCGCGCATCAGCGCCACCTGGCCGTGGTGGGTGGGCGCGCTGATGAAGCGTCCCGGCGCGAGGCCCTGGGTGCCGTCGGCCGTTCCAGCCGCGTTGACCGCAGTCGACTCGATCACGGCGTAGATCGGGTCCCCGTCCCGCTCAGCCGCCGCCAATGGCTTGATGGCGAAGACGAACGACCCTTCGGAGCGCATGTAGCCGTTGGCCTCGGCATCGAAGGAGTGGCACTTGCCCTCCGGGCTGATGACCCCCATGAGGTTGAAGCCGCTGCTCATCCTGGCGCTGCCCAGGTAGGTGACGGCGCCGACCAGCGCCTGGTCGCAATCGCCGCAGGCGAGCGCATTCATCGCCGCGTGCAGGGCGCTCACGCCGGCGGAGCATGCCGTGCAATAGGTCGCAGACGAGCCCATGAGGTTGAAGTGGTAGGAGACCCGGTTGGCCAGCATGGCAAGGCTGATGCCGGAGACGGAATTCTCCGTGACGCCGTGCTGCGGCCGCCAGTTGGATACGGCGGGCACTTGAGAGCCGATGAAGACCCCGGTGGGGCTGTTGCGCAGCGAGTGAAGGTCCCAGCCGGCGTGTTCGAGGGTCTCCCACGCACAATTCAGCAGCATCCTGACTTGCGGTTCGGTCTGCCTCAATTCGTTGTGGGACATGCCGAAGAACGAGCGGTCGAAGAGCAGTTCCTCGTCGTCGCGAATCAACCCCTCGTAAGGGCTCGCGAGGCGCCCTGGGCCCGAAAATTCGCCGATGGGCAGGTAGCCTCTGCCGTAGCGATCGGTGACCGGCTCCTGGACGATCTCACGCTCGCTGAGCAGGTGCCAAAAGTCGGAGTCCGAGTGAATGCCGCCGGGCATACGGTGGCCGTAGCCCACAATCGCAACCCCGTCGCCGATGTAAGGCGCGACCATGTAACGGAACCTTCCCTTGGATGGCGTCATTGACGCCGCGATAGCGACTCTTTCGACACAAGTCGGCGGTGCCAAATGCCCGACTCGTCACGGGCAATCGTCGTGCGTTCTACGCCCTATCGATCACCTCTCCTCCCCCGGTCGATCCGTGATGCTAGAATCGTATAGCCAGCCCTCCCATCAACTCCAATATCGATTTCTTGGCCGTTCCATAAGAAACGCTGATTGCGGAGGGTAGAAGTATGCGGCTACGCCCGCGTTTCGCCCTTGAACACCGCGGCCACGTCGGCGAGGCCGAGGGAGCTCGCCGTGAGCGCCAGGCTCGAGCGCACCTTGCGCGGCAGCGGGACCCCGTTGGCACGCCGCTCGGCGCGCATCTCCTCCTCCGGCTCACCGGGGAGGCGCACCCGCTCGTGCCCCGGTGCCGTCCGCGAGCTGTGCACGAAGGCGACGTAGCGGTCGAGCTCGGGCCAGAGCAGCGCCTCGGTGCCGAAGCGTGCGGGGTCCAGCAGGATGGAGAGCATGTTGTTCTCCAGCGTCTCTTGGCCCTCCTGGGCGCAGCCGCCGCCGGTGAGCGCTCCGGCCAACAGCTCGCACATGATGCTGATGCCGGAGCCCTTGTGCTCTCCCATTGCGCGAATGGCACCGGACCCAGGGCGGTGGTCCATGGGCTGGGAGCCGTCCTTGATGCCGTAGACCGCGTTGGGATCGGTGGTGAGCGTCCCGTCCCGCTCGATGATCGCGCCCTCGGGCAGCGGCTTGCCGCCGTTGAGCGCGACCAGCATCTTGCCCTCGGCCACGATCGACGTCGCGCAGTCCAGCACCAGCGGCGGCCCCTCCGGCATCGGCACGCCGATGCTAAGCGGGTTGGTAGACATGCGCCGCTCGGTCCCGCCGAAGGGCGCCACCAGCATGCCGAGCCCGCTGGTGTTGACGAAGTGGACCGAGATCAGCCCCTCTGCGGCCGCAAGCTCGGCCCAGTCGCCGATGCGCCCCAGGTGGCCCGAGTTGCGCAGGCCCACCACGGCGACGCCGTACTCGCGCGCCCTCTCCACGCCCAGCATGATCGCCTGCTCGCCGATGGTCTGGCCGAAGCCGTGGTCGCCGTCCAGCACCGCGACGGCGCCCGCGTCCATCACCGTCTTCACGCTGCGCCCGGCATAGACGGTGCCGGTGTCCAGCCAGTGGACATAGCGCGGCACCCGGATGACGCCGTGGCTGTCGTGTCCGGTGAGGTTGGATTCGACCAGACGGCGGGCGATGCGCGCGCTTTCGGCCTCATCGCAGCCGGCGGCCGCGAAGATCGCGGCGACGGCCTCCCTCAGCCGCCCGGCGTCGATAAAGAGGGCGTCTTGTTCGGCAATATTCATAGTC